>NZ_JAKNRV010000306.1:0-6365 GCF_023072625.1 Pseudomonas emilianonis | reverse complement strand
GCGCGGCCAGGGCTTGGGCCCAGTACAGCGCCAGGTAGAAGTGGCTGCCGCGGTTGTCGATGTTGCCGACTTTGCGCGATGGCGACTTGTTGTTGTCGAGGAACTGGCCGGTGGCCTGGTCCAGGGTGGGGTAGTGAAAGTGCGCGTACCACAACGGGCGTTTGGTGTTGGCGTCCACCACTGCATATTCCTGCAGGAAACCCTTGTCGCGCCCCCTGAGTCGGGTGCGGGGGCCGACAGGCGGGTCGACCGTCACGGCGCCCTCGAGCAATAGCAATTCGACGTGCGCTGCCTCCGGTGGTCGACGCTTGAGCACCTCGATCTTGACCCGTTTGCCTTCCCGGTAAAGCTGGGTGATCGCCTCATTGAGGCTGCGGTTAGTCAATGCGGCTGATGGCGAGGCGCTTTCTGTCTGGTTGCTGGAGGTCAGCGCCTCTTCGATATCCTGGCTGGCCCGTTCGAGTTTTTTGGCGTGCTGGTGGAAGCGCTCTTCGATTTCCACCGGCAGTTGTCGGGTTTCCTTCGCCCAGGCTTCCTTGTTGGTGATAAAGGCGCCGACCCCATCGACCAGCGCCTGACCGTCGCTGATGCTGATTGCCAGGTTACGCGCCTGGGTGCGGGTAACGGGTTTGGGCTTCAGTTCGCGTTCGACCCAAACACCCGGCTCTTTCTCATGGAAGGTTGCAATCACCTTGCCGGTCAGGGGTTCCTTCACGTCGACCAGGGTCTTGCCGTCTTCGGCGGGGCTTTCACGCTCATCGCCGACCACCACACCCTTGGAGCGCGTCTTGATGTATTTTTTCTTCGCCCTCGGGGCCGGGCGCGACGGGCCTGCGGTGGGCTCCATGGCTCTACGTTCGCGCAGCAGGGTCGTCAGTTGCTTCTCAGTGAGTTGCGCGAATTCGTCAACCTGCTTGCGCAGGCTTTCCAGATGAGGCTTGTTGAGGTCGTTGGGAAATTCCGCCGGCAGATCCACCAGGTTCTGGTCCACCCTGGAAAACTGATCCATCAGGCTATCCAGGGTCTCGATCAACTGAGCCGGCGGCGCTACGTTGCCCGGCTTCATGGCGCCTCTGGCACTTTGGACGGCCAGTTCCGCCACATCGACGATACGGTGCAAGGCTTCTCTGGCATCGGCGCGTGTGGCCGATTGGCTTTCTGACACGCACAGGAAGTGGCCCAGGGTAATCCTGAACGCCTTGAGATCATCAACGGCATACGTGGGCAGGTGCGGCTCGTACAGTTGGATCAGCTTGACCCCTGGCACGCCCAGGGTGCGGGCCTCCTTGAAGCGCGCCTGCAGATAGTCCATCCGCTCCACCATGGCCTGCGTCGCGGCGTACATGGCGCGGTAGTGAGCGGCAGGCAAGGCGTCTTCTTCAAAACCCTCGGTGTCGAGGTGGCCATGTATGGCTTCCAGTTGTTCGCGAAACGGGATCTGTTGTTCGCTGATGGCGGAGCTCGCCAGAAATAGCTGATGTTCCAGGTAGCCGACCATGGCGTTCTGATAGTTGGGCACCGTGTCGAGAATATTCAGGGATTTGAGCTGGGAAATCGGCACGTCGATCTCTTTGAGGCGTGTATCCACTTGTTCGAGAAAGGTGGTTCTGGCGACTGCTTTGGCGTCGTCCGCTGTGCGGTCGATGGCGCCTTGCAGGGCCTCAATATCGCGTTGGCGTTGGGGGCGCTCGCTGTCGAAGGTCGCCAGATGCTGGCGTAAATCGTTGATTTTAGGTGGCCTGAGGGCTTCGCCTTTTTTGCGCCGGCTGCGCAGGCCGCCTGCACGGAGGCGCAAGCGCGTGTCGACGAACCATTGACCCAGGCGATTGGCAATCAGCGGGGGGCCGCGTCGGCCGGGTTGGTGCGGATCGATGATCAACACGGCGTCGTTTTCGTCGACGATGACTTCAAACCAGCGTGTACCCACCGGGGCGTACCAGTGGGTGTCTTTGGCGTAGAGATGCTGATGGGGGCCTTCCACTGTCTGTTGTGTGCCCAATTGATCGGGCTTGGGCAGCGCGAAACCGTCCAGGAACGTACCCAGGCTCAGTGCGCTGCGGTTCAAGGCGCCACTGATGTGCAGGGTGTGTTCGTGGTCGACGGGCAGTTCTGCCGTCGTGATATCCGGCTTTTGGACGACCTCTACCGTGGTCTCCTGCGCCTGCAATGCCGGCGGCTTGGCAGGTTTCTCGATGGGCGATTCAGGCTGGTGGGCCGTGGCGACATGCGTCGCCAACACCACGCCGAGCGTCAGCAAGATATCTACCAGCGCCGAGAGCCCGGCTGAACGGTCACCGATCTCATTGGCGTCGACCATCTGTTGCAGGTCATCCATCAATTGCCAGATCCAGGTCGCGGCGCCCGCGGCGCGGCCCATGAACGGCAGCACGGTATTGAACATCAGCCACCCGGCATGCTTGAAACTCTCCCAGCGCGCCTCGGCATTCGACACCGATTGGCGGTCGGCCAGGGTGACCAGCGCGTCGGCAGTGGCTTGGAACAGTGTGGCGAAGTCGTCGTTGCGCACCACTTCCCGCCCCAGTTCGATGGGCCCGGTCATCACCAGTGCGTTCAGCGGGTCGTTCAGCATGCTGGTAAATACCCAAGGCGAGGGCAGGCTGCCGGGAAACACAAACTGTGCATAAACCGTTCGCACCTTGTCGGGCAGCCAGGCCAGGACCGATTGGCGCAATGGCGTGTCTTGTTTGATCGCGTACAGCAAGTTGGTCGGTGACGGGAACTGCATCAACGGTTGGTTGGACAGCGGACGATAGAGCAGGCAAGGGCCTTTTTTCGGGTCTTGAGGGCCGATGACGAACATGTTGCCGACGACGTCGACGGCCGAGCTCAGGCGGCGTTTGGGGAGCAGGGACAAGCGGCGGATGACCACCGCCGTGCCGTCGACCACACTCGCTGCGCTGTCTGGATTCATCGCTGCGCAGACATAGCGATAGCCCTGTTCGCTCAGGCCATGGAAACGGCGGACCTTATAGTGCAACGCCAGTAACGGTAATTGCAGGCGTAACTGAGCGGTGTAGAGATGTTGCCGCCGCGTGGACTCGGCCGGGTCGTCGAGCAATGTGCGCTTGACCAGGGCCGGGTAGTACACGCCGACGTTCGCCTGGGTAATCAAGCGTTCCAGGTAGGACGCCGTCATCCAGGTGGGTACGGCGCTGCCGCTTTCATAACGGACGGTTTTGTTGCCCAAGGGCAGGGCTATCAGGTTTTCCAGGGCCAATTCGGCCAGAGTAAAGGTTTGGGTCTGGGTATTTCCCGGCACAATCAGGGTGCCCCAGACCTGCACGCTGGTGACGCTGATCCGCACGCTGTCCAGCGTCGTGCGGGCCACGCTGGGGTGGTCCTTGACCATCAGGGTGTGGATCGCATCCAGGGCAAAATCGCCGATGTGCTTGATCCCGTCATCAAAGGCTTTACCGGCGTGCCGCAGGTGCAGGGCCGCCAGGTCCATCATGTAGCGCCCGTAGGTGGCCTGGTCCGACGAGGATGCGCTAAGTATCCAGTCGGGCAAGGCACGATGAACCCAGCCGATTCTGTTTTGATTCAGCGGGGCGCGAAGGGCGATTTCGCTGCCTGGCTTGTCTTGCATCATGGTTGGGATCAGCTCATCGCTGTCGAGCGCGATTACGCCGATCGCCTGAATCTGCAAGGAAATAAACGCACAGGCCTGCTGTTCGAAAAAGTCCCCGGAGGGTTGGAACAATCGCCAGTGGAGCTTGGCCGCCTGTGGATTGGCGACTTGAATGCTCAGGGCATCGCCAAGCGCTGGCAGGCTTTTGAAGGCGGCGAACCCATCGGCGATCGAATAGCTGAGGATGATGTCACGCTCGCCAAGACGCCCGACCAGCACCGCCAATGCCGACAGAGTGAGGTGTTTGACCTGGGTGGCGTGCTCCAGGTCGACGTCGATCAGATAAGCCTTGGTCGCGTATTTGTCCTGGGGCAAGCGCTGGGCGTAATCCGGGTGGTGAAAAACGCTCCTGGCGACGTTGCATTCATCCTCGTCCCAGCCTTCCACGCTGTCGACATTCCAGATCGCGCGTAAGGCGTTGGCAAAGGTGCGCCAACGTGGGCCGTTGTGGTGGTCGCTTTCGTTCCAATACGCGAGCTGTTGCTCCTGGTACGCGACGCGCAGCAAGGGTGCCAGCTCATTGATCAGGCGGCCGACGGCATCTACTTTGATCGGTAGATGCACGTTCGGCCCGGCGGCAGATTGATAGATCAGGTAGTGCTCGCCGTCGATCCACGTCACCGGCACGCCGGACGTTGCACTGCGGTACAACGCGCCGGTCAGCGACTGAAATTTCGGGGCGCCGGGCAGGATCGCCCCGGCAGTGATCTGCCAGTGCGGCGTCACTAGAACGGTCAGGTCGGGGTCGATGTCGAGATCCGGGTACAGCCCGCGCAAGCTCGAGCGCAGGGTGGCGGCCGCGACTTCGCGCAAGGAGGGGCCGGTGGTCAGTTGAGTCAACAGGTCATTGGCATTGGGGGGCGATGAGGGCAAGGGAGGGCTCCTGACGGGCGCGGTGAGGAGGGCTGCTGGATGCAACCCGAGACCTCGACCACGTTAGAGCGCAGGCCCGTCAGGCGGTGGTAGTTAGATAGCGGGGCGCCCCTAGGTCCCCGATTTGATCTTGGTCCAGGCCCGTGTCCTGGCGCGCTCGGCGTCGCGGCCCAGGGGTTTCAAGGTATACAGCGTGGCCATCGCCGCCTCGGTGGGGTACAGGTTGGGGTTGTGGCGGATCGCAGGGTCGACCAGTTCCGTCGCGTCTTTGTTCGGGTTGGGATAACCGACGAAGTCGCTGATCGGCGCGATCACCTGCGGTTGCAGCAGGTAGTTGATGAAGGTGTAGGCGTCCTGCGGGTTTTTCGCGCCTTTGGGCAGCGCGAGCATGTCGAACCAGATCGGTGCGCCTTCCTTGGGCAGGCGCATGTCCACGATCACGCCGTTCTTGGCTTCCTTGGCGCGGTTGGCGGCCTGGGAGAAGCTGCCTGAGTAACCGACGGCCACGCAGATGTCACCGTTGGCGATATCGGCCATGTATTTGGAGGAGTGGAAGTAGGTGATGTACGGGCGGATTTTCATCAGCAGCGCTTCGGCTTTTTCATAGTCCTTGGGGTTGTTGCTGTTGGGGTCCAGGCCCAGGTGTTGCAGGGCCAGCGGC
Organism: Pseudomonas emilianonis; assembly: GCF_023072625.1. NCBI lineage: Bacteria > Pseudomonadati > Pseudomonadota > Gammaproteobacteria > Pseudomonadales > Pseudomonadaceae > Pseudomonas > Pseudomonas emilianonis. The sequence goes on along the minus strand of NZ_JAKNRV010000306.1, from coordinate 1,182 downwards.
AGGATCTCGGACGGCGAATCGAGCAGCGCGACGCCGCACTGCTTGAGCTTGCTGATGTTCTCTTCCTTGAAGATCAGGTCCCAGCTGTCCACCGGCGCATCGGCGCCGAGCGCGGCCTTGATCTTGTCGGGGTTGAAGCCGATCAGGATGGTGCCGTACATGTAGGGCACGGCGAATTTGTTGCCGGGGTCGTTGGCCTCGATCAGCTTCATCAGCTTGGGGTCGAGGTGGTTCCAGTTCGGCAGTTGGCTGCGGTCCAGGGGCTGGAACACGCCAGCTTCGATCTGCTTGGCGAGGAACACGTTGGACGGCACCACCACGTCATACCCGGAATTGCCGGTGAGCAGCTTGGCTTCCAGGGCCTCGTTGGTGTCGAAGATGTCGTACACCAGTTTGACGTTGGGGTTTTGCGCCTTGAAGTCTTCCAGCGCCTTGGGCGTGATGTAGTCGAACCAGTTGTAGACCCGCAGGGTTTTCTCTTCGGCATGGGCCGCGCCGCCGAGAACGGCGGCGCAGAGGACGAGCGACTTGAGCATGTTCATTGGATGGACCCCTCAAAACCTTCGAGAACGTTGACGGCGTTGATGCCGATTTCTGCTACGGCGTAGCCGCCTTCCATCACAAACAGCGTGGGTTTGCCCAGGCGTGCGATGCGTGCGCCCATGGCCAGGTAGTCCGGGCTGTCGAGCTTGAACTGCGAGATGGGGTCGTCCTTGAACGTGTCCACGCCCAGGGACACGACGACGATGTCGGCGGCGTAACGCTCGATTTCTGTGCAAGCCTCGTCAAGCGCTGCGCTCCAGTGCGGCCAGTCGGAACCGGCCGGCAACGGATAGTTGAAGTTGAAGCCTTCCCCGGCGCCTTCTCCGCGTTCGTCGGCGTAGCCGAGGAAAAACGGGAACTCCGCCTCCGGGTGCCCGTGGATCGAGGTAAAGAGCACGTCGTTGCGCGCGTAAAAGATCGATTGAGTGCCGTTGCCGTGGTGGTAGTCCACGTCGAGGATCGCGACCTTCCGCTGGCCCTGGTCGAGAAACGCCTGGGCGGCGATGGCGGCGTTGTTGAGGTAGCAATAACCGCCCATCAAGTCGCCGGCGGCATGGTGCCCCGGCGGGCGGCACAAGGCGAACGCACTGTGGGCGCCGCCCTGTGGACAAGTAACGAGCCGTACAAAAAAGTGTCGAT
>NZ_JAKNRV010000305.1:0-6389 GCF_023072625.1 Pseudomonas emilianonis | reverse complement strand
ACGGCCTGCGCCGCGCTGCTGGAGAAACTGCGCGCCGTCAACGTGCCGTGGCCCGTCCCCGCTCCCGCCCCGATCACCATCGGGCCTCACCAAGGCTTGTACCGCATCAACGGCCTGTGGCATGCCTCGGTGGCCGGGCTGTTATTCAGGGTCAGCATTGTCCCGGGCTTTGGTGACGTGTTCATCATTCATCCAGAAAAAACCGAGCACCCCGGCATTCAGCTAAGAACCGACGGCAACGGCCATTGGTCGCTGGACCGTGGCTTCAAACTGCTGGGCGGCGGGCCCAAGCGATTGGCGGCCTTGCGCGAGGAAAACCAACGCAGGAAAGCCGAGGTACTCGCACGCGTGCAAGCACTCGGCGAAGACATGCAGCACCTGATGGCGCCGTTCCAGGCATCCGCGACGCAAATATCACCGGCCCTGGAAGCCTTGCGCACGCAACGCAAAACCGCGCAATTGGTGTGGAACCTGCTGCAACAAGCGACCGACCAGCAAAGGCCCGCCCTCGAAGCACGGCATTTGAAGGAAGCACTCAAGCACCAGACGCTGCGGACCGAGTTTCAGGTGCTGCTGGAGAACCTGGAAATGCTGTTTGCGCAATCACTGACCCCGCGCCTGGAAATGGTCCAATTGGGCGTGGAGCTGGAAAAGGTCGGCGGCGCCGGTATGCATGTGCACGACCGCGCAAAAATCCTCAAGACGATTTGGGATCAACAACTGTTTATCCAAGAGATGCTCGTGTCGCGGTTGAACGCTGTGCGCTTTTCCAGCGCAGGCGAACCCATGGCATCGATGGCGCGGCGCATGTTCGTGAACAACTTGCTGGGCGACTCGACGGTCTACGACGAATATGTGCGCAACGCCATCGAATCCGCGAACATTCGCCAGCACATGGCCGAGGTCTCAAGCGCCATGGAAGTCACCCTGGAACAGCTGGAAAACGATTCACTGGCGGGGCGCACGATACGCCAAGAACTGCTGGCACAGATCGTGTACCCGCAGCATTTCTTCCCCGACAACCTGCGGCTCAACGCCCTGGATTACCTGGCGGCCAGCAGCGTTGAGATGAGCGATGTGCGCCTGCCGCCGCAGGAAGAGCTGTACGTCAAACGCCTTGAGCAAACCGACCTGAGCGAAGTGCTGCTGTCACACGTCGAGGTGCGCAGCAGCACCGAGTACACCCTTACCGAACAACGGGATGTGTACGAGACCGTACTGAAAAAGTACCGCCGTTATGAAGAGGCGATCCGCGCACTCAAGGCGCTCAACCCGAGCCGCCTGCGTCCGCAGGCCGAGCGCCTGCTGGCGGGCCTCGAATACGCCCAGGCGCTGGCGCAGAGCGAGCTGGAAGCGGTGGTGCGCAAGCAGGAAGAGCTGGAGGTGGTGCTACCGCTGTCGAAAACCCTGCGGCCCAAGGCGCCGACAAAACGCGTGTTCAAAACCCGTAAAAAAGACTATTTGATCGGCGAACTCAAGCCGGCCGATGCGCAGAACACCGAGGAGCACTTCACCCTCACCGATACGCTGACCGGTGAAGCCGTTGCCTCATTCAACCAGCACGCGGATGGCTGGGAGACGACCGCCGAGCAGCCGGCCCAAGCCCCCATGCCAGCCCCACAAGGCCGCACGCTGGCAACGCTCAAAGGCCTGGCCCAGACGCTGATCGAGCAACGCAGCGGCATTGAGCGGGTGATCACCAGCGACCAGCAAAAACTTGATTCGCCCCTCACCCGCCAACAGGTCAACCCTGGCGACTGGGACGAACTGCTCACCGGGCACGCGAACAAACTCAGCGCACTCGCCGATGAAATCAAACGCGACCACCTCGATAAACCCTCGGCCCAGGACCTGATCGATGAATACCAGGCCCAGGCCCGCGACATGGCTCGGCTGGCGCAACGGGTGTGCAGCGAGGGCTACAAGCGTCAATGGCCGACCCCGGAGGGCCTCGAGTATCTGTGGCAACACCAACAGATCGATATCAACCTGACCAGCCTGGCCGACCCGCAACGGCCGACCCTCAGTGGCGACTTCTTCACCGAGTACGCGGTGTACGACAAAGCGAAAAAACCGCCGGTGGTGCTGTGGTATGCGCACTTCCATTACGCCAGCGCCGACGCCCCGCCCGCCCGCTATACCCGCGCCCACCTGAAACTGGCGGAGCAGCGTAAATACACGCAGAAGGATTTGCTCAAGCAACACGTGCAAGCCAGCTTGCGTAGCCCCCAGGAACCGGGCGCCGAGCCGATCAGGCGGATTGTCTACGTGTTGATCACGCCGCCCGTGGACCAGCTGTTCCTGGCGATCGCGCCAGCACCGCGCGCAAGCCAGTGAGCGCGGTGTGACATTGACGGTGAGGGCGAAACCGCCCCCACCAACGCACTCAATGGGCGAACAGCGAATTGCCTTTCTGCCCGGCCAACTTCTCCGGTTTGATCAGGAACCTTGCCAGCGCCGGCAGCAGCCACAGCGCACCGAACATGTTCCACAGCAGCATGAAGGTCAGCATCAGGCCCATGTCGGCCTGGAACTTGATCGCCGAGAAGATCCAGGTACACACGCCGATCGCCAGGCACAACCCGGTAAACAGCACGGCCTTACCTGTGGACTTGAGCGTCTGGTAGTACGCCTCTTGCAGCGGCAAACCGGCGCGCAGGAAACTTTCCAGACGGCTGTAGATGTAAATGCCGTAGTCCACGCCGATCCCCACGCCCAGGGCCACCACCGGTAAAGTCGCGACCTTGACGCCAATGCCCATGAACGCCATCAGCGCGTTGCCCAGTACCGACGTCAGCACCAGCGGCAGCACGATGCACAGGGTCGCCGCCCAGGAGCGGAAGGTGATCATGCACATGGTCGCTACGCACAGGTACACCAGGGCCAGGATAGTCAGCTCCGACTCCTTGATCACCTCGTTGGTGGCCGCCTCGATCCCGGCGTTACCGGCGGCGAGGATGAATTCCAGGCCGTCCTTGTTGTTTTCCTTGGCGAAGTCCTGCACCGCATGCACGGCGCGGTCGAGGGTTTCGGCCTTGTGGTCGTTGAGGAACACCAGCACCGGCGCCAGCGAACAGTTGTTGTTGTACAGGCCATCGGCGCGGGCGATGGAGTTGTTCAGCACGTCCGGGTTGCGCGACAGGGTTTCCCATTTCAGGTTGCCCTCGTTCATGCCCTTGATCATCTGCTTGGACACGGTCACCAGCGAGATCGCCGACTGCACGCCCTCGGTGTTCTGCATCTTCCACATCAACTGGTCGATGGGCGCCATGGCTTCATAGCGCGAACAGCCTTCGGCCTTGGTCTTGACCATCACCACCAGCACGTCGGAACTGGTGGAGTAATTGCTGATGATGAAGTTGTTGTCCTTGTTGTAGCGCGAATCCGGGCGCAGTTCCGGCGCGCCTTGATCCAAGTCGCCGATCTTGAGGTTCTGGCTGTACCAGAGGCCGCCGCCAAACGCGACCAGCGCCAGGGCGACGGAAATCGGCGCGACTTTCGGGCTGGCGAAATTCGACAGCAGGCGCCAGAACGGGTGCTCGCGATTCGCGTCTTTCTTGCTCCTGGCGACGGCGCGCTTGCTGATACCGGCATAGGAAATCGCCACCGGCAGCAGGATCAGGTTGGTAAACACGATCACCGCCACGCCGATGGACGCGCCGATGGCCAGTTCCCGGATCACGCCGATGTCGATGATCAACAGCGTAATGAAACCCACCGCATCCGCCAGAATCGCGATCATCCCCGGCAGGAACAGTTGGCGGAAGGTGCGCCGTGCGGCAGTCAGCGCGTTGTCCGCATCGCTCGATTGCAGGGCGATACCGTTGATCTTCTGCACGCCGTGGGAAATACCGATGGCAAAGATCAGGAACGGCACCAGCATCGAATACGGGTCGAGCCCGAAGCCGAAGAAGTGCATCAAGCCGAGTTGCCAGACCACCGCCACCAACGTGGTGCTCAACACCGCGACGGTACTGCGCAGGCAGTTGGTGAACCACAGCAACAGCACCAGCGTGATGACGAAGGCAATGCCGAAGAACAGCACGACCATCACCAGCCCGTCGATCAGGTCGCCGACCTTCTTGGCGAAACCGACGATGTGGATCTTGATGTTGGGGTTCTGCGCTTCGAATTTGGTGCGGATCTTGTCCTCCAGTTCATGGGAGAACTGCCGATAGTCCAGCGCCAGCAACTTGCCCTGGTCCTGCGGGTCGGGGTAGGACTCCAGCAGCGGGATGTCGACGATGCTCGACTTGAAGTCGTTGGACACCAGCCGCCCGACCTGGCCGGACTTGAGCACGTTGTTGCGCAGTTGATCGAGGCTTTGCGGCGAACCGTTGTAGCTCTGCGGGATCACTTCACCGCCGGCAAAACCTTCTTCGGTCACTTCGGTCCAGCGCACGCTGGGGCTCCACAGCGACTTGAGGCCCGAGCGGTCGACGCCGGAGATGTAGAACACCTCGTCGTTGATCTGCCGCAGGGTCTCCATGTATTCCTTGGTGAAGATGTCACCGTCCTTGGCCTCCACCGAAATACGCACGGTGTTGCCCAGGTTGGCCAGGTCGTTGCGGTGCTCCATCATCTTTTCGATGAAGGGGTGCTTGAGCGGGATCATCTTTTCAAAGCTGGTGGACGGGCGAATCAACGTCGCCTGCCAGAACAGGAAAATGCTCACCAGCAGGCAGATGACGATCACTGCCGGGCGGTTGTTGAAGATCAGGCGCTCAAGAAAGGTCGCTTTATCGTTGTGATGACTGCTCATTCTTTCCCCGCCTTCTTATTGTTTTGTGGGTTCGGCGCCGGTTGGCGTAGCTACACGAACGCCACCCTGCCCGACCAGAACCAAGTTGCCATTGCCCGCCGCCGTCACCGCCGAGAGTGAAATACGGTCCGGGCGATTGAACACGCTGAAGGTCTGGCCGTCGTCATGGCTGACCACCACGCTGCCGCCGTTGCCGACCACCACCAGCGCGCCGTCAGCGAGCAAAGTCGCCCCGGACAAGCCGAACTCCAGGGCGCCGCGCGCCGCCTTCAGTTCGACCTGCTCCCAAGTGCTGCCGAAATCCGTGGAACGGTAGAGGTTGCCGCGCAAGCCGTAGGCCAACAGGGTGTGCGGTTGGGCGGTGGCGATCACGCCGAACAGCGAGCCATTGTAGGGGCCTTCGAGTTTTTCCCAGGTCTGGCCGTCGTCGCTGGAGCGGAACATGCTGCCCTGCTCGCCGACGATAAACAGGCCGGCGTCCTTGATAGAGGCGATGGCGTTGAGGTGGAACTGGTCTTCGTTGTCGAGGCGGTCGCTGACGTCCTCCCAGGTTATACCGCCGTCGGTGGTTTCGATCAGCGCCCCGTAGGCGCCGACGGCGAGGCCGTGGTGGGCGTCGTTGAACCACACGTCGAGCAACGGCGCTTCGCGCTTGAGGTCCTGGTATTGCTGGGTCCAGGTGGCGCCGCCGTCGGTGCTGGCCAGGATCTGCGCATCGTGGCCGACAGCCCAGCCGTGTTTGTCATCGACAAAAAACACCGCCGTGAGCAACTGGCGGGTGGGGACTTTGGCTTGGGTCCAGGTGCTGCCCTGGTCATCGGAATAGAGGATATGCCCGCGATCACCGACCGCCACCAGGCGCGAGCCTGCGTGGACTACGTCGATCATCAGGCCTTTGGCGGCCTTGGGGGATTCAATCGCCAACACCGGCTGTAAGGGGGTATCGCTGGCTGCCAGCACGAGAGCCGGCAACGCGGCACCTGCAAACAGCGAGAGCGCTGTGGCCAGCAACGCAACCCTGCGTGCGGCGCGTGGGCGGCAAACAACCCAACCCATGACAGGCTCACTCATAGACCTTTCTCCCATTTATTATTGTTAGGTCGTCTTACCTTCCCGGGCTCTGAAACCTGCAATCTAGAGCGCCTGGAGGAAGCAGGGGTCATCCTATCGGGGTTTCGAATCGTCTGACAATCGACGCTACGTTATCTTTTGTTAACTGGCGGCTTTTGGCCATGCGCTGAATGTAGCCCCATCAACCGCAATGATGCGGGCGCAGAAATGAATTATTTTTTCCACATCTTGAATTATTTGAATTTATATTCCATTAATAGCCTCCCTGAAAACAATAATCCAAAGGACCACGGCGATGCGCGAACTCGGAATCGGCCTGATCGGCACTGGCTTCATGGGCCGTGCCCATGCCTTGGCGTTCAATAACGCCCGCACGGTATTTGAACTGCCGGTCAGCCTCAAACTGGCCGCCCTGGCCGATGCCGACACCGAACGCGCCCAGCGCTGCGCCAACGCCTGGGGGTTTGCCCAGGCCCATGGCGACTGGCAAGCGCTGGTCAATGACCCCTCGGTCGATGTGGTGGCGATCACCACGCCGAACCATTTGCACTACCCC
>NZ_JAKNRV010000304.1:0-6417 GCF_023072625.1 Pseudomonas emilianonis | reverse complement strand
GTTGATGTGCGCCTCGACGCCCGGCAGCACATGGGAACACAGGATGGTACTGGTGCCGGCCGCACGCAGACGGTCGAGCAGGCGATACAGGTCCTGGGTGGCGAACGGATCGAGGCCCACGGTGGGTTCGTCGAGCAGCAACAGGCGTGGCTCGCCGAGCAAGGCCTGGGCCAGCCCGAGGCGCTGACGCATGCCCTTGGAGTAGGTCTTGACCCGCCGCCCCGCCGCCGCTGTCAGGCCGACGTCGTCCAGCAGGCTGTCGACCTGATGCATCGGCGCGCCCTTGAGCCGGGCAAAGTGGCGCAGGGTTTCGACGCCGCTCAACTGCGCGTAGAACGTGACGTTTTCCGGCAGGTAACCGAGCCAGCGGCGCACGTGGGGATCACTCGGCGCACGGCCAAACACCCGCACCTCGCCGGCGCTGGCGCGCAGCAAGCCAAGGACCAGTTTCATCGCGGTGGTCTTGCCCGCGCCGTTGTGCCCGAACAACCCCAGCACTTCCCCGGGGGCCAGGCTCAGGTTCAGGCCGTGCAGCACCGTGGCACGCCCGTAGCGCTGGCTGACGCCTTCGATCTCGACGACATTCATCATGCAGGTTCCTTATGCGTGGGGGCTTGCATCAGAGGGTGGCTGTCCATCACTCCCGGCGACTTCATCACCGGAAACGCACGTTGCACCCAGCGCAGCAACTCAATGCCGGGGCTGTTCATCAACAGCCGCACCTGGGGGTACATCCACAGCAGGCGGTCGACGTTGTCGTTCGGCTCGTAAGCCACATCGCCCAGGCCATCGCCGTTGCGGTCCCAGCCGAGGTAGTCGCTCCAGTAGTTGCCCCGGCCGTCCGCCGACCATTCCTGCAAGCGGCTGGCGACGTATTTGACCTGGCGCTGGTTGTCGATGAAGGCGTTGCCGGCGATGCGGTTGTCTTCGGAGCCGGCGGTGAGGTGGATGCCCACCGCGCTGCGTGCGAAGCGGTTGTGTTCGATGCGGTTGAACAGCGAGTTGTAGATGAACAGCGCCTTGCCTTCGCCGCCGGCGATCATGGTGTCGCCGGTGGAGCCGTCGCGCACATCCGTGACGACGTTGTCCTGCAAGGTCGAATAGGTGATGTAGTTCATCAGGATGCCGTAGTTCTGGTCCTGCTCGGAGCGATTGCCGATCACCGTCAGCTTGCGGCTTTGCATCAAGGCGTAGCCGGTGCGGGTGCGGCGCGTGGTGTTGCCCAGGACCTGGTTGTCGTTGGCGAACATGTAGTGGATGCCATAGCGCAGGTCTTCCAGGGTGTTGCCTTGCAGCAGGTTGCCGTTGGAGGTGTCGATGTAGATGCCGTCGCGGGTGTCACGCACCTGGTTATCGATGACGCGGGCACCGTGTACGGCGTACAGGTGAATGCCGTTGCCACGGTCCTGGGAGCGTACCGAGGTATCGCCCTGGATGCGGTTGCCGATCAGGCTCACGTCCTGGGTGCCGTCGACCCAGATGCCAAAGCCCGGGCCTTGCAGGCGGTTGCCCAGCAGTTGTGTGCCGCGGGCCTGGGGTTGGATGAAGACACCGGCGTTCATGGCCGTGAGGTCGTCGCCCCAATCGAGGAACGTGCAGCCTTGGACGCTGACATCCGGCGCGCTGATCAGCAGGCCGTTGCCCTGCCCTTCGGCCTGGAAGATGGCGCCGGGGGCGCAGGTCAATTGCAGCGGTTGGTCGATGCGGAACGAGCCCCGGTATTCGCCCGCCGGCAGGCGCCAGTGGTTGGGGCCGTCGGCTTGCAGGGGTAAGTCGGTGATGGGGCGCACGCCAGCGTTCACCCCGAACGAGAGCAGTGCGAGCCCTATCAAGGTGATGAGTGATCGAGCCACAGTGATGTCCTTAAACTGAATGCGGCTAAATGTGGGAGGGGGCTTGCTCCCGATGAGGGTGTATCAGTTGATGCATCCTTGGCTGATTCACCGCCATCGGGAGCAAGCCCCCTCCCACCTTTGTCCTGCTGTGTCCTTGTGTCAGGCGCGCTCGACCTTCATCCGCCCGACCATCTCCATGTGCAGGGCATGGCAGAACCAGCTGCAGTAGTACCAATGCAGCCCCGGCTTGTCGGCCATGAACGTGATCGACGAGGTCTGCTGTGGGCTGATCTCCATGCTCACGCCGTGGTTGACCATGACAAAGCCGTGGGTCACGTCTTCGATCATGTCGATGTTGGTGATGGTCACGGTGACTTCATCGCCCTGTTTGACGGTGAACTCCGAAAGCCCGTAGGCCGGGGCCATGGAGGTCATGTACACGCGCACCTTGTTGCCGTCGCGGATGACCTTGCTGTCGGTTTCCAGGTTGATCCCGTCCTTCTTGGCAATGGCCACCGTTTCGGCGAAGAACGGATCGTTGCGTTCCCAGATTTTCTTGGTCTTGATCTGGTCGCGGCGTGCCATCGCACAGTCGTGGGGTTCGGCGAAGGCCGGGCCGTCGTGGACCAGTTTCATTTCATCGCCGGAGATGTCGATCAACTGGTCGTTCTCCGGGTGCAGCGGGCCGGTGGGCAGGAAGCGGTCCTTGGAGAACTTGCTCAATACCACCAACCACTGGCCGTCGGCGTCACGGGTTTCGGTCAGCGACGCATGGTTGTGGCCCGGCTGGTACTGCACATCGAGCTTCTGCTTGATGTAGTTGACCTTCTCGCCGCCATAGGCGCGGATGGCCTCGGCGATGTTCCACTTGACCACCTGGCTGTCGATGAACAGCGTGGTGTAGGCAAAGCCACGCCCGTCGTAGGTGGTGTGCAGCGGGCCCAGGCCCAGTTCCGGCTCACCGACCACCACGCCGCGCGGGTCAGGGATCTTGCCGCTGAACAGGTCGTCGAGTTTGTCGATGGCGATGATGGTGCAGGTTGGCGACAGCTTGCCGTTGGCGATGAAGTACTTGCCATCCGGCGAAGTGTTGCAGCCGTGGGGGTTCTTCGGCACCGGAATGTAGCGGGTGAACTCGCTGTCCTTGCCGTCCTCGGATTTGCGCCCGTCCACCACCGGCACCTTGACGCCGTCCACACTGATGAACTTGCCGGCCTTGATCGCCGCTTCGATGCGCGGGATGTTGAACACCACCACCCAGTCGCGCTCGTTGCGCATCATGCCGGCCAGGTCGGTGGCCTTTTCCGAGTTGTAGCAAGTGGCCGCCGCGTACTTGCCGGTGTAGTCCATGTCGGCGTTGTCGAGGTTGCCGTCGACGATCACCTGGAACGCCATTTCCATTTTCTCGGCGTCGATGGCATTGAACATGGTGAAGGCGTTGCGATCCTGCAGGTCGAAGCTGTGGCCGTCATTGGGGTGCGGGATGATGAACTCGGCGTTGCAGAACACGTACTTGGTGTAGGGCACCTTTTGCAGGCGCAGGCCGTGGATGGCCTGGACGTTCGGTACAGTGAGGATTTTGTCGCACTTCATGATGTCCAGGCGGATGCGCGCCACCCGGCTGTTGGCCTTGTCATTGATAAACAGGTACTTGCCGTCGTAGCGGCCATCGGTGGTGGACAAGTGCGGGTGGTGGCAATCGCCGTTGCGGTACTTGGCGCCCTCGCCGAGGATGCGCTTGCTCTCGTTGGTCAGGCCCCAGCCGGTGGCCGAGTCGACGTTGAACACCGGGATGCGCATCAGCTCGCGCATCGACGGGATGCCCAGCACCCGCACTTCGCCCTGGTGGCCGCCACTCCAGAAACCGTAGTAATCGTCGAGCTGGCCGGGTTCTACATGGATTTTCGATTTGGCGTCCTTGGCCGCCGCCGCGAAGGATTCACGGGTAAACACCGCGCCGCCGAGGGCCGACGCACCCGCCAGCACAGCGCCGGTCACCGCACCGGTGCCGAGGAAACTGCGCCGGGTCAGGCCGTCATGTTTATCGTCTGTATCGTTCATGGGTTGCTCCTTCAAGTGTTGGGATTTATCTGCACTACGGGAATCTGTACGGGCGCCGCCTTGTTGCGCTTCTTGCGTTTGTTGATCAGCGGCGGGCACTTGTTTTCGTTGTGCCAGGTCATCTGGCAGTCGAGGCAGTAGTGGCATTCGTTGGCGTTGATATGGCCGTCCGGGTGGATCGCCTGGATCTCGCATTCCTTGGCGCACAGTTGGCATGGGTTGCCGCATTCCTGGCGACGCTTGAGCCAGTCGAACAGGCGGAACTTGCTCGGGATCGCCAGGGCGGCGCCGAGGGGACAGAGGTAGCGGCAGTAGACTTTGCGGGTGAACAGGTTGATCACCAGCAACGCCACGGCGTAGAGCACGAACCACCACTGGCGGTCGAACTTGAGGGTGATGGCGGTCTTGAACGGTTCCACTTCGGCAAAGCGTTCCGCGGTGGCCATCGATTCCAGCGAGAGGCCGAACAGCACCAGCAGGATCAGGTACTTGATCGCCCACAGCCGTTCATGCACCGCGAAGGGCAATTCGAACTGGCGGATCTTCAGGCGGCGCGCGGCTTCGTTGAGCAGTTCCTGCAAGGCCCCGAACGGGCACAGCCAGCCGCAGAACACCCCGCGCCCCCAGAGCAGGATGCTGGCGGCGGTGAAGACCCAGAGCATGAAGATCAGCGGGTCGGTGAGGAACAGCTCCCAGCGGAAGTCCTGCACCAGCGCATGCACGAAGGTCAGCACATTGACCACCGACAACTGCCCCAGCGCATACCAGCCGATGAACCCTACGGTAAACACCAGATAACCCCGGCGCAGCCAGTGCAGCAGACGCGGGCGCCGGGCCAGGCTGTCCTGCAGGAACAGGATCGCGGTGAGCAGCAGCAGCGCGACGCCGAGCACCATGACCTGGACCTGTTTCTGGTACCAGATGCTCAACCACAGCGGGCGGCTGGCCTCATCCAGCGCGGCTTGTTCGGCGGCGGTGGGCAGCGGCCGTTCCAGGTACTGTTCGGGCATCTGGTAAGGCAGTTCGAAGCTGCTGAACGTGCCGCTGACCGGACCGGTCTGGCGCCGCACCAGCAGTTCCAGGGTCCAGGCCGAACCCGGGTCGAAGCCGGCCTGCGGACGCACGATGAATATCGACATCTCGTCGAAGGCCGGTATGCCCTCGGCGTAGACGTCGTCGATGCGTTGGTGGTCGAGGTCACGGAAGCTGATCACGTTGCCGAACTGGCGCAACTGCACCCGGTCGAAAATCCCGCCGCGCACATAACCCGAGCCCTTGAACGAAAACAGCCCACGACCGAACACGGCGATGGCCTGTTCGCCGGGTTTGAGCCCCTGCATCAAGCTGCGGTAGTGTTCTTCGCCCAACAGGTTGCGGCCGATGCTCGGCGGGTTGATGTCAGCCACATAAAGCTCGATGAACGTTTCGTCCGCCGCCTCGGCGCCTTCGGCGGCGGTGTCCTTGAAGGCCGCGTCGACCTGGCCACGGGTCAAAAGCAGGCGGCGGATCGCGCCATTGCCGGTCAATTGCGCCCAGGTGGCGGGGGCAAATTGATCGGCGCGGATCAGCGCGACTTTCTGCGCGGTAGCGGCCTTGCCGTCGATCAGTTTGAGCCACACGGCCACGTCATGGGCCGCCCGCATCACCACTTCATTGACCACCATCGCGGTCACGGTCGCACCGGCAATCGCATCCACCGTTACGGCCTTCGGGTCGCTGGAACGTCCGACCACCACGCGCTGGCGCACATCGACGCCGGAATAGTGCGCGGTGAATTCGTGCAGCTTGACCTCGGGAATACCGATCAACAGGATCGGCTCGTGGTGCTCCAGCACGTAGGCATCGCGGATCACCCCGGCGGTATCGAGGATCACCTGGGTGTTGATCGGCTTGCCTGAATACGCCGGGATCGCCACCACATCCAGGCTCTGGAACACGTAGCCGATGGGCTTGCCCGCCGTCGAAATGGTGCGCACCTTGAACGGGCCGTCCGGTGCGGAGACCGCATCCTGGGCGGGAAAGGTGCGTTCGATACGCTGCTGTTCGATGTCGCCGTAAGACCGGGCCTGGGCGGTGAAGCTGGTGATGAGCAACACCACCAGCACAGTCAGCCAGTGGCGTGTCAAGCGCGCGGAGCGAGTCATGGAGTCCCTTGAGGCGTCGGGCTGAAGATGGGACGGATGGTAGGGGCGATGATGGCGGGTGGCCCTTGACCAGAATCAAGTCCGGCCAGTAGGCGGTGCGACGAATACGCACGGCTGGCGCGTTGCCGCATCCCCTTACTTGAGCTTCAGGCGCCGCGCCAGCTTGTGCAGGTTGCTGGCGTCCACGCCTAGCAAGCGCGCAGCACTCGCCCAATTGCCGGCGCAGTGTTCCAGGGCGTGGCGAATGTTCCAGCGCTGGCACTCATCCACCGCCACCGCCAAGGGCTGGAAGGACTCAATCGATGACGCGGGCAAGGCGCGTTCAACCGCGACGACGGCCGCGTCCAGGCCCAGGGCGTGCGGCTCCAGGCAGATCA
>NZ_JAKNRV010000303.1:0-6430 GCF_023072625.1 Pseudomonas emilianonis | reverse complement strand
CCATTGGTTGATCTGCTGTTGAATCGCGTCGGCGTCCATCGCGTGTGCGCTTTCGCCGCGGATAAAGGTGATCTTGCCTTCGCCAGGCCAGTGGTGGGCCTTGATCGGCATCCAGCCCAAGGCCATCAGGGGCGGATAGAGCGTACACACGAGCATGATCCCTACCGCGATCAGCAAGCTCAGCGGGTGAAGGCGTGAGGGTGCCGGGGCGTCGGCGACACGCGGCATCATGGCCGCGGCTCCTCACGGTCGCTCAGGGCGCGACCGGCTTCGGTCTCGCCCCACATCGCATTCAATATCGCCAGCAGCAGCGCAAAACCGACTCCCAGCATCCAGGCGAAATACCACATAGTCTTTACTCCTCTGATGGCGTTAGTAGGCCGAATGTTCGTTGGCTTTGATATGCGCCACGGTGACCTTGCCGCGCATGACGCGATAGGCCCACGAGGTGTAGATCACGATCAACGGCATGAAGATCAACGTGGCCCAGAACATGATCGCCAGGCTCAGATGACTGGACACGCTGTCCCACACGGTCAGGCTCGCCGCAGCCACGGTTGACGACGGCATGACGAACGGGAACATGGACACACCGGCGGTGCTGATCACACCGACCACCGCGAGCGACGAGGCGACAAACGCGGCCAGCGTGCGGCGCATCAGCATCAACAATGCGGCACCGGCGGCGCCCGCCAGGCCCAGCGCAGGCAGCAGCCACAACACAGGATAATGACCATAGTTGGCCATCCAGGCGCCGGCTTCGCGTACTACGGTCTTGTTGAGAATATCCGGCAGCCCGGCGGTATCCACCACCGAGGTAATGCGATAGCCGTCGATCCATTGCAACCACACGCCGGCAATGACGAATGTGCACATCAGCACCAGCGCCGCGCCAACCCCGCCCTTGATCGCACGGGCCTGGATCACGCCTTCAGTGCGGTGCGCCAGATAGGTACCGCCTTGCAGGGTGATCATTGCACTGCTCACCACACCGGTCAGCAGCGCGAAGGGGTTCAGCAGTTGCCAGAAACTCCCGGTGTAAGTCGAAACCAGCATGTTATTGAAGTGGAACGGTACGCCTTGCAACAGGTTGCCGAACGCGATGCCGAATACCAGCGGCGGCACGGCCCCGCCGACAAACAGCCCCCAGTCCCAGGTGCTGCGCCATTTGGCGTTGTGAATCTTGCTGCGATAGTCAAACCCCACCGGGCGGAAGAACAGCGCCCACAGGACCAGAATCATCGCCCAGTAGAACCCGCTGAACGCGGTGGCATACACCACCGGCCACGCGGCGAACAGTGCGCCGCCCGCGGTGATGAACCACACCTGGTTGCCGTCCCAGTGCGGCCCTACGGTGTTGATTGCGACGCGGCGTTCCACGTCCGAGCGGCCGACGAAGGGCAGCAAGGTGCCGACCCCCATGTCGTGGCCGTCCATGATGGCGAAGCCGATCAGCAGTACGCCGACCAGTGCCCACCAGATAATTTTCAGGGTGAAGTAATCAAGCATGATGGAGTTCCTTCATGTTGGCATCGTAAGCATAACGACCGGTTCCGAGGCTGCCCGGCCCTTGGCGGGCGAACTTGACCATCAGGAACATTTCAACCACCAGCAGCACGGTGTAGAAAGCCACGAAGCCTGCCAGCGAGCCATAGAGGTTATTGACGCTAAGGGTGGAAACACTCATGTGAGTGGGCAGCACGCCGTAGATGGTCCAGGGTTGACGACCATATTCAGCGACGAACCAGCCCAGCTCACAGGCCAGCCAAGGCGCAGGCAGCATGCACAGGGCCCAACGCAGCAACCAGCGGCGGCGTGTGCAGACCGACTGCAAGGTGCTCCAGAAGGCCAGCCCGAACAGCAGGAGCATGGCGAAACCCAGCGCGACCATGATCCGGAACGCCCAGAACATCGGGGTCACACGCGGTACGGTGTCGTTCATCGCCTTGTCGATGATCTCCGGCGTGGCCTGGTTCACATCTTCAACGTACTTTTTCAGCAGCAGGCCAAAGCCGAGGTCCGCTTTGTACTCTTCGAAGGTATCGAACGCCGCCTTATCGGTGCGATCGGCCCGCAGGGCTTCAAGCGCATTGACGGCGGTAATGCCACGCAGGATGCGCGCGCGGTTCTTCGCTTTGATGTCGTGAATGCCAGGAATCTGCTTGCTCACCGAGCGTGTGCCGATCAAGCCCATCACCCAGGGCACATCGACTTCCCAGTTATTCCTGGACTCGGCTTCGTTGATGCTGGCCAGCAAGGTCAGGCCCGCCGGCGCGGGTTTGGTTTCCCACATGGCTTCCATGGCCGCGAGCTTGGTTTGCTGCGCCTCACCCACGGTGTAACCCGACTCATCCCCCAGCACGATGACGCTCAGCACCGAGGCCAGACCGAAGGCGGCCGCTACCCGAAAACTGCGCTTGGCGAACTCGACATCACGATTTTTGAGCAAGTACCAGCTGGAAATCGACAACACAAACATCGAACCGGTGACATAACCGGCCGACACCGTGTGTACAAACTTGGCCTGGGCCACCGGGTTGAACACCACGGCCCAGAAATCGACCATCTCCATGCGCATGGTGATGTAGCTGAATTCCGAGCCCACCGGGTTCTGCATCCAGCCATTGGCGATCAGAATCCACAGCGCCGACAGGTTGGTACCGATGGCCATCAGCAGCGTGACCAGCAAGTGGTGCTCTCTCTTCAGGCGATCCCAGCCAAAGAAGAACAGACCGATCATGGTCGATTCGAGGAAGAACGCCATCAAGCCCTCGATGGCCAGCGGCGCACCGAAGATGTCGCCCACGTAGTGCGAGTAGTACGCCCAGTTGGTGCCGAACTGGAATTCCAGGGTGATACCGGTTGTCACCCCCAGGGCGAAGTTGATGCCAAATAACTTGCCCCAGAAGCGCGTCATGTCCTTCCAGATGACATTCCCGGTCATCACATAGACGCTTTCCATGATGACCAGCAGCCACACCATGCCAACCGTCAGCGGTACGAATAGAAAGTGGTAAAGCGCAGTGGCTGCGAACTGCAGCCGTGACAAATCCACCAGTTGTTCTGATATCACTTGCTTGCCCCTTGAGTCGAGGTGGGTACACCGAAACGGTTGCCGACGATGTTCGGGTCGACACTGACGTGCGAATCCCGGATGAACAGCCACCACAGCAGGCTCAGCAGCACGAGCTTGATCAGCACCGCTGTGAGTAGATGGCGTAGTAGTCGTTTGTCGGAAATGGTCATGCCTGTGCAGTAAGCACAGGACATGCCAAAGGCAGGATTTCTATTTTTATCGTTTAAAAACAGATAGTTATAAATTTTTCGCGACAGGTTTTGCGCACCGTCGCTGATCAATACGCTGCCAATCTGCCAGCATGGCAGTCATTGGCAGTCGTAGATGACTAGGCCAGGCCCTGTTCTTTCAGGCGTCGGTACAAAGTGCGGTCGCTGATCCCCAGGTGCTTGGCCAGCTCGCTGCGGGTGCCTTTGAACGTCGCCAGTGCCTGCGCCAGCGTGCTGTCATCGAACGTCGTCGAAGCAGCATCAGCCTGAAGCGGCAGCGCCACGGACGCCTGGGGTAAATGGATGGCACGGATGACGCCATCGTCAGCGAACAGACTCGCTCTTTCCAGGGCATTGCGTAACTCACGGATATTGCCAGGCCACGGATACTGTTGAAGTCTTGCCAGGGCTTCGGCGTCGATGGTCAGTCGACGCTTGCCGGCACCGCGACGTTGTAGAAATGAATTCACCAGCAAGCCGATGTCTTCTACCCGGTTGCGCAAAGGGGGCAAGTGAATGGGAAACGCGCTGATGCGGTAGTACAGGTCCTGCCTGAACTCGCCTTTTTCCATCATTTTTTCCAGCGGTTTGTGGGTGGCGGCAATCAATCTGAAATTGGCGTGGAAAGTCTCGACACTGCCGACCCGGCGATACGTGCCCGATTCGATCAGGCGCAACAGTTTGACCTGCATGGACAACGGCACATCGCCAATCTCATCTAGAAACAACGTGCCGCCCTGGGCCGTTTCAACCAAGCCGGGCTTGCGCGTGACGGCGCCGGTGAAGGCACCTTTTTCATGGCCGAACAGCTCGCTCTCAAAGAGTGTTTCGGTCAAGCCTGAGCAATCCACCACGACAAACGGCCCGCTGGCCCGCTCGCTGGTTTCATGGACGGCGCGCGCGAACAGCTCTTTGCCCGTGCCCGACTCGCCCAGGAGCAGCACCGGCAGCATGGAGGGCGCCACCCGCTGCAGTTCCGACAGGGCGAGGTTGAAAGCCGGGGAACAGCCTACCAAGCCATCGTTGCTCGGGCGCGCCGATGCGCTGCGCACCAGCGTCAGGCGCTCCACATAAGCAGTGATCGCACCATGCTCGTCGAGGATCGGGCGTAATTCGACGTCAACGTGCTCAGGCCCCCGCGGTGTGTGGTGGATGTGCAAGACACGATCCGGCCCGCGCATTTCCTGGGCCTTCTTCATCGGGCAATTCTCACCCGCCTGGTCACAGGGGACGTCGTAATGGTGTGAGATCTGATAACACTTATGGCCGATAAACGGTTTGTCAGCGCTACCGAACTGGCGCTGATAGGCCGTATTGGCCGCCAGGATGTTGTAGTCCGGATCGAGCACGATCATCGGATTGGGCTCGTGTTCCAGAAACGAAACAAGCGACTGCACTTGATCCGGGCGTGGGACGGCGTCGGGTGGGGTAGGCAGAAAAGTCTTCATCATGGCTCCTGGAATCCATTCTTCCATCCTGTTGTGGCACTGCCACCTGTGTCAACAGGCACTGCCAATGGCAGAAGACTCCACCCGATGCAGGCCTGAATACCCCCATACAAAAACACAAAGCCCAATAAAATCAATTGGATATTAGGCTATTTCGCTACTGCCATGGCCTGGCAAACTTATTGCAATGTCAGTCCTTAGTCTAAGCGGCTCGAAAAAAAAGCCCCCCCTAAGGAGACAGTTCATGCGCGTCAAACTTCACGTCGAAGGCTTCTTCGACCCTGCTACCAACACCGTCAGCTATCTGGTGCTCGATGAGACCACCCTCCACTGCGCGCTCATCGACAGCGTGTTGGATTACGACCCTAAATCAGGCTACACCGCCACCACCTCCGCCGACCGTCTGATAGCTCGGGTGAACGAGCTGAACGCAAAGGTCGAGTGGATTCTCGAGACCCACGTCCACGCCGACCACCTGACCGCCGCGCCCTACCTGAAAGAAAAGCTCGGCGGAAAAATAGGCATCGGCAGCCAGATTTCGACCGTGCAAAAGGTCTTCGGCACGCTGTTCAATACCGGTAGTGAGATGCCCCGCGACGGCAGCCAGTTCGATCACCTGTTCGTCAACGACGAGTCGTTCAGCATCGGCACGCTGCACTGCACCGCGCTGCATACACCCGGCCATACGCCGGCCTGTATGACTTACCTGATCAGCAAGGGCAGCGAAACGGCGGCCTTCGTCGGCGATACGCTGTTCATGCCCGACTACGGCACCGCCCGCTGCGACTTCCCGGGCGGTAATGCGCGCACGCTGTTCCAGTCAATCAACAAAGTGTTGAGCCTGCCCGCGGATACGTTGCTGTATATGTGCCACGACTACCAGCCAGGTGGCCGCGAGGTGCAGTTCGTCAGCACCGTTGCCGAACAGCGCGAGCACAACGTGCATGTGCGTAATGGCATCAGTGAGGAGGAGTTTGTGGCGATGCGTACCAAGCGGGATGCCTCGATGGACATGCCGACACTGATCCTGCCCTCGGTCCAGGTCAACATGCGAGCCGGGCATTTGCCCGAGCCTGAATCGAACGGAACCCGCTATCTGAAAATCCCGCTAAACGTCGCCTGACACTCACCCACCCCAAAAAAACTTATAAGAAAAATACCCATAACGGAGACACTTATGGATATCCGCAGCCTTGCACCTGCTTTATCGGTATCAGAACAGATTCTCCCCAGCCAATTGGCTGAACTGAAAGCCGCCGGCTTTCGTGCCATCATCTGTAACCGCCCCGATGGCGAAGGCGGCGACCAACCGTTGTTTGCCGAAATAAAACGCGCCGCCGACGCAGTCGGCATCGAAGCGCAATACCTTCCCGCCGAATCGGGCAAAGTCACCGACGAGCAAGGGGCTGCCTTCGGCAAGCTGTTGGAAACGCTGCCCAAGCCGGTGTTGGCCTATTGCCGGTCCGGCATGCGCTCGACAACGATGTGGGCGCTGTCACAAGCGGGTCAACACGACCTGCCGCACATCGTCGAGAGCGCCAAAAAAGCCGGGTTCGATATGAAGGGCGTGATTCGGCGGATTGCGAACCAGGGCCGCACGCCGGTCGAAGTGGCTGAGGCGCAGCACACCGTAGTCATCATTGGCGCCGGCGCGGCGGGTATCGCCACGGCCTCCAGCCTGCTGGCGCGAAAGCCGG
>NZ_JAKNRV010000302.1:0-6455 GCF_023072625.1 Pseudomonas emilianonis | reverse complement strand
GGCGCGGCGCTCGGCATAGCTGTCCACCATCAACTGTTTTTCATGGCCGCGTGACAGTTGCCAGAAGCCCAGGCCCACCATCAGTGGCAGCAACACGAGCACCACCAACGTCGGCGCTATACCGGGGTAGCTGGCGATGCGTGAAGGGCCGTGGTCGCCACAGCCCTTGGTGTTCGGTGAGGAACGCATCCAGCGCCTGGAAACGCGCTTCAACGTCCCTGGCAGGCATCGACTCGCAGCCAGCGTTCCAGCAGTTTGAAACCGCACACCAGCACGTAGGCCATCAGCAGGTAGAACAGCCCGGCGGCGAAGAAGATCTCCACCGGCAGGTACGTGCGCGCAATGATGGTGCGCGCCATACCGGTCAGTTCCAGCAGCGTCACCGTACTGGCCAGGGCGCTGGCCTTGAGCATCAGGATCACTTCGTTGCTGTAGGCCGGCAGGCCGATGCGCGAGGCGCGCGGCAGGATGATGTAGAACAGCGTCTTCGGCTTGGACATGCCCAAGGCCCGCGCTGCTTCGATTTCACCCGGCGGGATGGCCTGGATCGCACCGCGCAGGATCTCGGCGATATAGGCGGCGGTGTGCAGGGTCATGGTGGCGGTGGCGCACCAGAACGGATCGCGCAGGTACGGCCACATGAAGCTGTTACGCACCGCATCGAACTGCGCCAGGCCGTAGTACACCAGGAACAACTGCACCAGCAACGGCGTGCCGCGAAAGAAGAAAATGTAGCAATAGGGCAGGGTGCGCACGTACCAGCGGCGCGAAGAGCGGGCGATGCCCAGCGGGATCGCCAGCAGCAGGCCGGCAATCACCGCGATAGCCACCAACTCTAGGGTAAGGGTCGCGCCCTGGGCCAGTTTTGGCAGCCATTTGATGATCACGGCCCAGTTCAGGCCCAGGTCGAAATGGGACAGCCAGCTATAGTCGCCGCTCATTGGGTGCTCCTTGCAAAGCCACGACTGGCGCGTTTTTCCAGGAAGTGCATGCCGGTCATGGCCAGCACGGTGAGGCCCAGGTACATGAACGCCGCCACCATGAAGAAGGTGAACGGCTGCTTGGTCACGGTCACGCCGATCTGCGCATGGCGCATGATTTCTTCGAGACCGATCACCGATACCAGCGCGGTGTCTTTCATCAGGATCATGAACAGGTTGCCCAGGCCCGGCAGGGCGATGCGCCACATCTGCGGCATGATCAAGCGGGTGAAGATGCGAAACTTCGACAGGCCCAATGCCACACCGGCTTCGCGGTGGCCCTTGGGAATGGCGAGGATCGCGCCACGGAACACTTCCGTGGCGTAAGCGCCAAAGCACAGGCCCAGGGCGATGACCCCGGCGGCAAAGGCGCTGAGAGACAGGTCGGGGTTACCGAAAAACTCCCCGAGGGCACGCATCAGGTTGACCGTACCGAAATAAATCAGCAGCACCCACAACAGTTCGGGAATGCCGCGAACGAGGGTCGAGTAAGCACCGCCCAGCCATTGCAACGGCTTGTACGGGGAAGTCTTGGCCAAAGCGCCGGCCAGGCCGAGTACCAGCCCCAGGCACAGGGCCGTGAGCGCCAGCTTGACGGTCATCAGCGCGCCGGCGGCGAGCGCCGGGCCGAATCCGTAGAGATCGAAATTCATGGTGTTTTCATATCGCGGCAGGCAAAGCTGAAAGCCGACGCGCCCCTGGGAGCGCGTCGGGCATACCGTTCAGATCATTCGATGCTGAAAGGGAAGTACTTGTCGTTGATCTTCTTGTAGGTGCCGTCGGCCTTGATTTCTGCCAGGGCCTTGTTCAAACGCTCGCGCAGTGGGTCGCCTTTGCGCACGGCGATACCGATCTTGTCGCTCTCGACCACCGGGTCGCCCTTGAACTCGTAGGCGGAACCGTCTTTGCTCTTGAGCCATTCGTACTGCACGTACTTGTCGGCGAGGATGCCGTCCAGGCGACCGGATGTCAGGTCGAGGTAGGCGTTTTCCTGGGTGTCGTAGAGCTTGGCGGTGGTGTCAGGCAGCTTGTCTTCCAGGTAGGTACCGGCCAACGTTGCGCGTTGTGCGCCGATAATCTTGCCCTTCAGGTAATCCGCGTCGGGCTTGAAGTCTGCTGTGGCTTTCGGCGCGATGAATTGCAGCTTGTTGGAGTAGTACGGGTCGGTGAAGTCGACGGCTTGCTTGCGTTCGTCGGTGATCGACAGCGAGGACACCAGGAAGTCGAACTTCTTGGCGTTCAGCGCCGGGATGATGCCGTCCCAGTCCGACACATACACTTCGCACTTCTCGACTTTCATCTTGGCGCAGAGGGCGTCGCCGATGTCTTTGTCGAAGCCGACGACGTTGCCGCTGGCATCTTTATTGTTGAACGGCGGGTAGGCCGCTTCGATCCCCATTTTCAGGGTTTCTGCCATGGCCGTGGCGCTGAACGCCATCGAAACGGCAGCGGCCAGAAGGAATTTTTTATAGTTCTGCATGCATGTTGCTCCGTTAGCGGTTGCTGGACATGAATTGTTTGCAGCGCGCCGAAAGCGGGTTGTCAAACACCTGCTGTGGCGATCCTTGCTCTTCGACCAGGCCCTGGTGCAAGAACACCACTTCACTGGACACCTGGCGGGCGAAGCCCATTTCATGGGTGACCAGCAGCATAGTGCGGCCTTCTTCGGCCAGTGCGCGGATCACATTAAGTACTTCCTGAACCATTTCCGGGTCAAGGGCCGAGGTGGGTTCGTCGAACAGGATGACTTTGGGCTGCATCGCCAGGGTGCGCGCGATAGCCGCCCGTTGCTGCTGGCCGCCGGACAATTGCGCGGGGTAGGCGTGGCGCTTGTCGCTGATGCCGACCTTGGCCAGCAGGGCTTCGGCCACTTCGATGGCTTCGGCCTTGCTCTGGCCGAGTACACGGCGTGGGGCCTCGATGATGTTGTCGAGGATGCTCATGTGCGGCCACAGGTTAAAGTTTTGAAACACAAACCCGATTTCGCTGCGCAGGCGGTTGATCTGCTTGCCGTCGGCGGCCATCAGCTCGCCGTTCTTCGCCGCCTTGAGCTTGAGCTCTTCGCCGGCCACCAGGATCTGCCCCTGGTGCGGGTTTTCCAGCAGGTTGATGCAACGCAGGAATGTGGACTTGCCGGAGCCGGAGGAACCCAGGATCGAGATCACATCGCCATCGCGAGCGGTCAGCGAGATACCTTTGAGTACCTCCAACTCACCATAGCGTTTATGCAAGTTGCGGATTTCAAGCGCGGGCGCGGCCAGAGCCATTTGCGGTCCTCATTGTGTTCGTTGCGTTCCTGCTGTTGGGTTGCCTTCCTGGCGAGGCGCCAAGCTAGCATAGCGTCTGGATGGCAGCCAACAGCGCGGCGGATGGTCAACAGGTGGTCTGCGGCAGGGTGTCGCATCGGCACAGCAGCGTGTCGCGCCAGCAACAACCGAACAGCCGTTTGAACCTGAAAATCCCGCAGGCTTCGCGTGAAAAAGGGCGCGATGGTGCCAGCTTTGGGCGGGTGTTGGAAGGGTTAACCGGGCAAACGGCACTCCTTGGCCCTCTTATGGGGCGTTACGTACTTTTTGTGTGTATTTATGGTGCGTTCGCTGGGGTGAAAGTGGGTCGCTCGGTAACGCTATAGCGGAATGCCATGATTCTCAATGACTTGCGAGGTCTGTTGAATCGTCCTACAGCCCGCGTCAATTGCGGATCTGTAATATTTTGGCGCAAATATTGCGTAAAAAATAAAGAACGCCCCGTTTGTTTCTTTTCACGAGGAAGGCACACACCGGGCGGATCGTTTTCGCAATTCCTCGTAAAGGTGTGTCAATGAGTAGTACGCAAAGCTCCAATGACCTCGAACAGGGGCTCAAACCGCGTCACGTCACCATGCTCTCGATTGCCGGCGTCATTGGTGCCGGTTTGTTTGTCGGCTCCGGCCACGCGATTGCTGCCGCCGGCCCTGCGGTACTGCTGGCCTATGCCGCTGCCGGCGCGCTGGTGGTATTGGTGATGCGCATGTTGGCCGAGATGGCCGTGGCGTCACCGGACACCGGTTCGTTCTCTACCTACGCTGATCGGGCGATCGGGCACTGGGCCGGTTTCACCATCGGCTGGCTGTACTGGTGGTTCTGGGTGCTGGTGATTCCATTGGAAGCCAACGCCGCCGCGACCATTCTTAATGCCTGGTTCCCCAACGTGGCCATCTGGGCGTTTACCCTGATCATCACCTTGCTGCTGACGGCGACCAACCTGTTCAGCGTGAAGCACTACGGTGAGTTCGAGTTCTGGTTTGCGCTGATCAAAGTCGTGGCGATCGTCGGCTTTGTGATCCTCGGCCTGCTGGCGATCTTCGGCTTCCTGCCGAACAGCCAGGTCAGCGGTGTCTCTCACCTTTTCGACACCCAGGGCTTCATGCCGAACGGCATGGGCGCGGTCCTGGCGGCGATCCTGACCACCATGTTCTCGTTCATGGGCACCGAGATTGTCACCATCGCTGCCGCTGAGTCGAAGGACCCGGGCCAGCAAATCACCAAGGCCACCAACTCGGTGATCTGGCGGATTGGTTTGTTCTACCTGCTGTCGATCTTCATCGTGGTGTCCCTGGTGCCTTGGAACGATCCGACCCTGGCTGCCGTAGGTTCCTACCAGACCGTGCTGGAAGGCATGGGCATCCCGAATGCCAAGCTGATCGTCGATCTGGTGGTCTTGGTTGCCGTGACCAGCTGCCTCAACTCGGCGCTGTACACCGCCTCGCGCATGCTGTTCTCCCTGGGCCGTCGTGGTGATGCACCCGCCGTGGCCAAGCGCACCAACAAAAGCGGCACGCCTTACTGGGCGGTGATGCTGTCCACGGGCGCAGCGTTCCTGGCGGTCTTCGCCAACTACGTGGCGCCGGCGGCAGTGTTTGAATTCCTGCTGGCCAGTTCCGGTGCCATCGCGTTGCTGGTGTACCTGGTGATCGCGGTGTCGCAACTGCGCATGCGTCAGAAACGTATTGCGGCGGGCGAGACGCTTGTCTTCAAGATGTGGCTGTTCCCAGGCCTGACCTACGCGGTGATGGTGTTCATCGTTGGTACGCTGACCATCATGCTGTTCCAGGAAGCCCATCGGGTCGAGATCATCGCGACCGGGGTCCTGAGCTTGCTGGTGGTGGCGGCGGGGCTGTTCGTTTCGAGCCGTCGCAAGGCACAGAGAGTCGGCGCTGCGGTGCTGAATTGATGTGATGGAGTGCGGTGCTTGATGGCGCCGCAGTTCAAATGTGGGAGGGGGCTTGCCCCCGATGGTGGTGTATCAGTCAATTAGATGTTGGCTGACACACCGTTATCGGGGGCAAGCCCCCTCCCACATTTTTTTTGCGTCAGTCTTGGGAAGGCACCAGCGCCTGGGATGCGGCGACGTAGTCCGCCTGGAACTGCGGCGACTCGATCCAAGCCAGCGCTGCCGCCTCATCCTCTGTGTCGGTGGCCCACTGCCGATATTCGATCAGTGCCGCCAGGATAAAGTCGGTGGCGTCTTCTTCGCCTTCCTGCTCCAGCACCAGTGCCAACAGTGGGTGCGCCAGGAACACCGCGCACAGCGCTTGCTGGCTGATTTCGCCGGCCGTGCGCATCTCAACAAACAGTTCGGTCAAATCCACCGACTCAAGATCGATGCGGCTGTCATCGCCGGCAAATGCATCCGGCTTGGTTGCGACGGCGCGTTGGGTGCGGTTTTGCTTGGCCTTGGCCTTTGCCCGGTGGGCGCGTTTTTGCTGCTTGTCTGGCGAGGCCATGGGCTCACGTCCTTGGTTCAGGATCTGGATCGGGTATTGAAGCGCAGGTTGGGGAAAATCCCAAGGGGTTCTAAGCGCGCGTCGCCATGCGTTGGCCCGGTGTGCCGGGTGTCAGCTCGCCATGTTTTAGCCACGCCAGTGCAATCGGCCACAAGCGATCCTCATACTCACTGCGAAAGAATGCGAAATGCCCGACCTGCGTTTCTCCAATATCACCAGGAGCGATGCGCAGGTGAGTGCGTTCGCTGCGGTCGAAGTAGTTCAGCAACCGCTCGATGGCCGGCACGGTGCCGAAGGGATCGTCGGTGATGCTGATCGCCAGCACCTGCGCCGTTACCCGAGCAAAGGCCAGTTCGCCCAAGGCGCGCGCGCTGGGGCGTGTTTCATAGCTGGGCGTCGGCGTACTCCAGTCCCGCACCACGCCAGCCGGGGTATCCTCCAGCCAGCCCAGGCGCTTGCCCGGGAAGTAGCCAAACAGCGCCGTTACCAGTGGCATCAGCACATGCCACTTGCCAACCATCCGCCAACGCCCGCTGGCCGCGTAATCGCGCCAATAGGCGAATTGTGCGCCCACCGTCACCAGGCGCCGAATCACCGCGCCCGACGCCGACCAACCCATCGCACCAAACATGCCCGCCGGCTCCATCACCGATGACACCGAGCAAGCGATCCTCGTCGGCGAGTTGCTGGTAGAAGGCCAGGGCACGATA
>NZ_JAKNRV010000301.1:0-6468 GCF_023072625.1 Pseudomonas emilianonis | reverse complement strand
CCTGGCCCTGCGGGCACCCGAGCGGGTCAACAGCCTGGTGCTGATGGACACCTACCTCGGCGCCGAGCCCGAGGCCACGCGCCAGCACTACTTCTCGCTGTTCAAGATGATTGAAGACGCCGGCGCTATCCCGGAGCCGCTGCTGGATGTGGTCGCACCGATCTTTTTCCGTCCGGGCATCGACCGCGAATCGGCGCTGTACCAAAATTTCCGCAAGGTCTTGCAGGACTACCCTGCGGCGCGCCTGCTAGACAGCATCGTGCCCCTGGGCCGGCTGATCTTCAGCCGTGAAGATGTATTGGAACAGTTGTCACGCCTGGACGCCGACACCACCCTGGTGCTGTGCGGCGAACAGGACACACCGCGCCCGCCCGCCGAGTCCGAGCAGATGGCCAGCCTGATCGGCTGCAGCCTGAGCCTGATTCCCGACGCCGGGCATATCTCCAGTCGCGAGAACCCGGACTTCGTCAATGAAGCGCTGCTGACCTTCCTCGCCAACCATGCCTGATCGCCCGCCAGCCCTTTGATCGCGGCCTGCCAGCGGCGATCAAAGGCGGAAGTGCCCCACCATGCCCTTGAGTTCCGTGCCCAACTGCGCCAGTTCAATACTCGACGCGGCATTGCCTTGCATGCTCAACGCCGATTGATCGGCACTCGCCCGAATGCTGGTGACGCTGCGGTTGATTTCTTCGGCCACCGAACTCTGCTGCTCGGCCGCCGCCGCAATCTGCTGATTCATTTGTTGGATCAATGACACCGCGGCCGCAATGCTGCCCAGGGCGCTTTCGGTTTCCAGCGCATCACTGACGGCCAGCTTCACCAACTCGCCGCTCTGCTGGATCTGCTGCACCGACGATTGCGCCGCGCCGCGCAAGGTGCCGACCAGGCGTTCGATTTCCTCGGTCGATTGCTGGGTGCGCTTGGCCAGTGCCCGCACTTCATCGGCCACCACCGCAAAACCACGGCCTTGCTCACCGGCGCGCGCGGCCTCGATGGCCGCGTTGAGTGCCAGCAGGTTGGTCTGTTCGGCCACGCTTTTGATTACGCTCAACACGCTGCCGATATTCTGGATTTCGACGCTGAGGCTTTCGATGCTGGCACTGGCGCGGGTACTGGAGGTGGCCAGCAATTCGATGCGCTGCAAACTCTGGCGCACCACCTGCTGGCCGCTGTCGACTTTGTCATCGGCAGTCTGCGCCGCTTGTGCAGCCTCTTCGGCGTTGCGCGCCACATCATGGACCGTGGCGGTCATCTGGTTCATCGCCGTGGCAACCTGTTCGGTTTCTTCCTTCTGGCTGCTGACCTCGATGTTGGTCTGCTCGGTGACGCTGGACAGCGAATGGGCCGAACTGGCCAATTGCTCGATACCCGCTTGCAGCCCGCTGACCATTTGGCTCAAACCGCTGCCCATCTGTTGCATCGCCAGCATCAACTGGCCGATTTCATCGCGGCGGCTGACTTCCATGCGCCCGCTCAAGTCGCCGGCCGCAATCTGCTGGGCCACCGCGATCACACGGCGCAGCGGCGCGACGATCAACCGGGTAATCACCCACGCTGCAATCAACCCCATCAACAGCGCCAGGGCTGACGAGCCGATGATCAGCAGCGCGCTTTTCTTCAGTTGCGCTTGCATCGACTGGTCTTCAGCGGCATACGCCTGGTCGACCCGGCTGACGACTTGGTCGGCGCGATCATGCAATTGTTTGTAGACCACTTTTTCCTGGGCCAGCAGGCCGGTGTATTCGCCGAGTTTTTCGCTGAACGCGGCGATATGCCCGGCGACCTCATTGAGCACCGTCTGGTAACCGGAGTCCTTGACCGAGGTTTTCAGTAGCTCAACTTGGGCCAGCGCCTGCTCGGCCTGTTCGATCTTGCCCTGTTCGGCGCTGTCTTCCTCGCCTTTGCGGCTCTGATCAAGGCGCACATGAGCTTCGTTCATGGCTTGCAGCATCAACCGTGAAACCTGACTGACCTGCCCCGCCTGCTCGATAAACTCGGCGCCCTCCTTGCCCTGGCTTTCCTTTAGGCCATAGGCGCCATCGTCGGCCAGGCCGGCCTGCAACACATCGAGGTTATTGGCCACGCTGGACACCGACCAACTGGCCATTTCCAGCGCCAGGTCCTTGGTCTGGGTCAGCTCGACGAACTCATCGAACGCCTTGCGGTAGGCGGCCAAGGCCTGCTCGACCTCGGTCATCAGCGGCACGTTGGCCGCAGACCCGGCCTTGAGGCTGCCGGCCAGGGCAGCCAAGGCGTCGACACGTTCATGCAGGGCGTCGACGGACTTGGGGTCGGCGTGCAGCGCGTAGTCCTGCTCGATCAAACGCACCTTGAGCAGCCCGCTGTTGAGCGCAGACATGCTCTTGAGGCCCTCGAAACGCAGGCCAACGGTTTGCAGGGACCACACGCCAATGGCTGCCACCAACGCAGTCAACAGCAGCACCAGACTGAAGCCCAAACCCAGTTTTTTCGCCATACCGAGGTTGGCGAAACGTCGTTGCACGGCCGAAATCATGCGCTTGAATCCTCTTGCAATGGCGGATGCCATCAAGCCCGGTTTCCCAGCAGCGAGATTCGCAACCACGAGGCACTGAACACAAGTCGTTGGCGCCACAATAATGGCAAAAAGCTACACGTTCGTCGTTTTCAGAATGGTCGAGGTCGATCTGGCAGGCCCCGTAGCGCGGAACAACGCCAGGGCCCGCTGATCAGCAGCATAGGCCACATTGATGCGCTGCCACTCGCTGTGTTCACCCGTAGGGCTGAACAGCGCCCCCGGTGACATCAGCACACCCAGTTGCCGTGCATACGCCTGCAACCGCGAACGGTCGCCCACGCAGGGCCGCGCCCAGACAAACATGCCGCCGGCGGGCACGGCGAACACCTGCCATTCCTCATCCTCCAATACCTGCAAGGTCGCGGCCATTTGCGTGTTCAGGCGTTTGCGCAGGCGCTGCACCCATTTGCGATAGGTGCCGTTGGCCAGCAACGTGGCCATCACCGCTTCGGCAAAACGCGAGGTGCCGATGCCGGTGAGGGTCTTGAGGTGTACCAATTGCGCAATGATCGGCGAACTGGCGCTGAGGTAGCCGACGCGCAAGGCACTGCTGAGGGTCTTGGAGAAACTCGAGACATAGATCACCCGATCTTCATGGGGCAGCGCCGACAGTCGCGTGCAACTGGCGTGTTGGAGGTCGGCGTAGACATCTTCTTCGATAATCAGAAAGTCTTCGCTGTGCGCCAGCTCCAGTAAACGCTCGGCCACCTTGCGGCACAGGCTGGTGCCGGTGGGGTTGTGATACAGGCTATTGATAAACAGGCACTTGGGACGATGACGGCGCAGCAGGGCTTCCAGCGCCGGGATGTCCGGGCCGCCCTGGGTGCGCGGTACTTCCAGCAGCGTGACGCCGTGGAAGGCCAACTGACGAAACAGGTTGCCATAACCGGGGGTTTCTACGACCACGGTGTCGCCGGCCTTGAGCAACGTGCGGATCAACAGGTCCTGAGCGTGGCTGGCGCCATGGGTGGTGAGGATGCGGTCGAGGCTGGTGACCACGTGAATTCGGGTCAGGCGCTTGAGCAATTGCTCGCGCAGCGCCGGCAACCCCAGTGGCGTGCTGTAGTTGAACAGGCCTCCGGTATCGGTGCGGCTGACTTCGCGGATCGCGTAGCTGATGTCATCGCTTTCGCGCCAAGCGTCCGGCAACCAGCCGCAGCCCAATTTCAACTCGCCCAACGGGCTGTCGGTAAAAGCGCCCCACTCTCGCTCCGCGCCTTCATACCAGTGGCGTTCCTGAGCCACCGGCGGCTGCGCCACCATAAACCCAGAGCCCTGCTTCGAGGTCAGCAGGCCTTGGGCCTCCATGCGCTCGAATGCCTCGATCACGCTGGACTGGCTGAGCAGGTTGTCGAGGGCCAGTTGGCGGATGGACGGCAAGCGTGTGCCGGGGCTGACCCCGCTCTTGCGAATCCATTCCGCCACCGCGCTGACGATTTGCTGCACCACCGGTACAAGGGCTTGTCGATCGATCCCTAAATCCATGAGCCACTCACTTAACTATCTGTTATTCAACCCAAAACAGTTAAGCACAGAAGCCCGCCAAAACAGGCCACCAACAGTTACTAAAGTATTGATTTTATTGACTTATTTACCTCCTGATACACATTGGATCACGGCGTTTTGCCAGCTATGGAAACGCCCCACAGCACCTCAAACTTTTTCGAGAGCGGTGCGGCTTGGAGTCCTAGATCGCGGTGGCGCCGCCGTCCACCGCCAGAGCCTGGCCGGTGGTGAAGGCCGCACCGTCGCTGCACAGGTACAACACGGCACTGGCGATTTCCTCAACCTTGCCAATGCGCCCAACCGGGTGCATGGCAGCGGCAAATTCAGCTTTGCGCGGGTCAGCTTCATAGGCACGGCGGAACATGTCGGTATCGATCACTGCCGGGCATACCGCGTTGACGCGGATTTTCTTTTTCGCGTATTCGATGGCCGCCGATTTGGTCAAGCCGATCACGGCGTGTTTGGACGCCGCGTAGATGCTCATCTTTGGCGCGGCGCCCAGCCCCGCCACCGACGCGGTGTTGACGATCGCTCCGCCGCCCTGGGCCAGCAGCAGCGGCAATTGGTACTTCATGCACAACCACACGCCCTTGACGTTGACGCCCATGATGGCGTCGAACTCATCGAGGGTGCCATCCGCCAGCTTGCCTTTCTCGATCTCGATCCCGGCGTTGTTAAAGGCGTAGTCCAGGCGGCCATATGCGGCAATGGTCTGCGCCATCAATTGCTGCACGTCGGCTTCCAGCGTGACGTTGCAGCGCACGAACTGCGCTTCGCCACCGGCCTCGCGGATCAGCGCGACAGTGCCTTCGCCGCCCGCCACGTCGAGGTCGGCAACCACTACCTTCAAGCCTTCGGCAGCAAACGCCAGCGCGGTGGCGCGGCCAATACCGGCGGCGGCGCCGGTGACCAGGGCGACCTGGCCGGAAAACGTCATGCTCATGGGGGATGTCCTATGGGAGAAATAGCCGTGGCGCGAGTCTAGCCAACCCCGGGACGGGCGCGTCAGCACTATCAGAAGGCCGGTTAGCGCTGCATGAATCACAATGATAAGACCGGCCGCGCCACTATCATCGAGGCCTATCGACGAGCATTCGCAGCCCTCCGCCGACCTTGCCCGCAAGCCAGTATGGGTCTATCAATCAGGCTTCATTTCTCAAGAGTCCTTGCCATGACTGCCCAGACCAACCGTCAGTTCCTGCTTGCCAAACGCCCGGTCGGCGCGGCCACGCGGGAGACCTTCACCTACCAGGAAGTGCCGCTGGGCACCCCACAAGACGGCCAGGTGCTGGTGCGCAACGAATACCTGTCCCTCGACCCGGCGATGCGCGGCTGGATGAATGAGGGCAAATCCTACATTCCGCCGGTCGGCATCGGCGAAGTGATGCGGGCGCTGGGCGTGGGCAAAGTGATCGCCTCGAACACCCCGAAATTCGCGGTCGGGGACTACGTGAACGGCGCCCTTGGGGTGCAGGATTACTTCCTCGGCGAGCCGCGGGGTTTCTACAAGGTCGACCCCACGCTTGCGCCCCTGCCGCGCTACCTGTCGGCGCTGGGCATGACCGGCATGACCGCCTATTTCGCGCTGCTCGACACCGGCGCACCGAAAGCCGGTGAAACTGTGGTGATCTCCGGCGCAGCGGGGGCGGTGGGCAGCATTGCCGGACAGATCGCCAAGATCAAAGGCTGTCGCGTGGTGGGCATTGCCGGTGGCGCCGACAAGTGCAAGTTCCTGGTGGATGAACTGGGCTTCGACGCCGCCATCGATTACAAACACGACGACCTGCCCGCCGCACTCAAGCGCGAGTGCCCCAAGGGCGTGGATGTGTATTTCGATAACGTCGGCGGCGACATTCTCGACGCAGTGCTCAGCCGCCTGGCGTTGAAAGCACGCGTGGTGATCTGCGGCGCGATCAGCCAGTACAACAACAAGGAAGCCGTAAAAGGCCCGGCCAACTACCTGTCATTGCTGGTCAATCGCGCACGCATGGAAGGCTTCGTGGTGATGGATCACGCGGCGAACTTTGCCGCCGCCGGGCAGGAAATGGCCGGCTGGATGGCGCAGGGCAAGCTCAAGAGCAAGGAAGATATCGTGGAGGGGCTGGAGACGTTCCCGGAGACGTTGATGAAACTGTTCAACGGGGAGAACTTCGGCAAGCTGGTGCTGAAAGTCAGCTGATACACAGCAGATGTAAATGTGGGAGCACGCCCCCTCCCACATTGTTGATCGGTGATCGATCAGGCGATCTCGGCGACGACCGCGGCCAACGCTTTGGCTGGATCGGCCGCCTGGCTGATCGGGCGACCGATCACCAAGTAGTCCGAGCCCGCGTCCAGCGCCTGACGCGGCGTGAGGATACGGCGCTGGTCATCCTGGGCGCTGCCCGCCGGACGAATCCCCGGGG
>NZ_JAKNRV010000300.1:0-6530 GCF_023072625.1 Pseudomonas emilianonis | reverse complement strand
GCGCGGCACGATGGACCAGGGCCCGGACGCCGCGCGAGATTTTGTGCAAGGTTTTGTGTCGGCGCGCCTGGAAGACGAACCCTGCGTGTGCCTGTGGCTGATCGGCCTGCCCGCCGTGCGTTTTGCCGGCGAAGCCGATGCCGAAGTCTGGTACCGCGAGCTGCAGGTCGAAGGCCTGGGCTCGGTATGGGCCCTGCCGGGCCTGGAATTATTAATGGAAGAGCCACAGCGTAAGGCTGATGTCTGGCAAGCCATGCGCCGGCTGATGGCGCGCTGGAAAACAACCGATGAGTGAGGCTTTATCCTTTCGCCCGATGACCGAGGCCGACCTCGACGCCGTGCTGAAAATCGAATACGCGGCGTACAGCCACCCCTGGACCCGCGGGATCTTTCTCGATGGGCTGGGCAAGTACCAGATCTGGCTGATGTTCGAAGGTGAGCAGCAAGTGGGCCACGGAGTGGTGCAGATCATCCTCGATGAAGCGCATTTGCTGAACATCACCGTCAAACCGGAAAACCAGGGCCGCGGCCTCGGCCTGGCGCTGCTGGAGCACCTGATGTCCCGCGCCTATGCCGCCACTGCACGGGAATGTTTCCTCGAAGTGCGTGACAGCAATACCGGCGCGTTCCGGCTGTACGAGCGCTATGGCTTCAATGAAATCGGGCGTCGGCGCGATTACTACCCGGCCGTCGGTGGGCGCGAAGATGCGGTCGTGATGGCCTGCACCCTGGTGGACTGAACACGCAACCCATGTGGGAGGGGGCTTGCTCCCGATTGCGGTGTGTCAGGCACTTATCGGTTACTGGCACTCCGATATCGGGAGCAAGCCCCCTCCCACATTTGGATCTACGGTGTGTCAGCGGTTGCCGTCGACAGGGTCCAGATCAGCCAATTCGGCCTCATCCAGCCCGTTGCCGCCGCCGATATCATCTTCATCCACGATGCTCAGGTCCCAATCGGCCTGTTCGCCTTCGCCTGCTTCCTGTGCATCCCGCGCGCCGTCCTCACGGATCAGGTTTTCCGGGCTCATGTCGTCATCGGTCGACGCGCCGGCCATCCCGGTCTCACCCACCCGTTCGTCGGGCATCCGGCGTTTGCGTTCGCCACGCGGCAGTTCATCGCCGATTTGCGCCGTCGGCTCTTCCTCGTCAAAGTCCAACTCGCGCATCTGGCCCATGCGATCCTCGTTGTCATCAATCGGTTCCGGCTGGGTAGCGCCGTATGGACGTCGTGATTCAGTCATGGCCAATCCTCATACTGTGGGGCTTATAGTGTGTGGACAGGCCTGGCGCCCCAAGATTCAAGTAATTGCCCGCCGACTATCTTTATTCCCGGCGTGACCCGGACGGGCGGTCGTCTGTCAAAGCTGCGCATCATTCCTGAGGCTTTCCCTGATGAACGAACTACAAGACCTGCTTGATAACAACGAACGCTGGGCAGATGCGATCACACAGGAAGATCCCGAATTCTTCGCCAAGCTGGCCCGCCAGCAAGCACCGGAATACCTGTGGATCGGCTGCTCAGACGCCCGTGTACCGGCCAACGAGATCGTCGGCATGCTGCCGGGTGATCTGTTTGTACACCGTAATGTGGCCAACGTGGTGCTGCACACCGACCTTAACTGCCTGTCGGTGATTCAGTACGCCGTCGATGTGCTTAAGGTCAAACACATCCTGGTCACCGGCCACTATGGCTGCGGCGGCGTGCGGGCCTCGATGCAGGACCGCCAGTTCGGCCTGATCGACGGCTGGCTGCGCACCATTCGCGACCTGTACTACGAAAACCGCGAGATGTTGGCGCAGTTGCCGAGCGAAGAAGAACGCGTCGACCGCATGTGCGAGCTGAATGTGATTCAGCAGGTGGCCAATGTCGGTCACACCAGCATTGTGCAAAACGCCTGGCACCGTGGGCAGAGCCTGTCGATCCACGGCTGCATCTACGGCATCAAGGATGGCCGCTGGAAGAGCTTGAACACCACCATCAGTGGTTTTGAGCAGTTGCCGCCGCAGTATCGCTTGCGCCCGCTGGGTGAAGTCTAAGGGCGCTTGCGCTCGCGCCACTCGGTCATGAACGCCTGCCCCTCGGCGTTCAACGGCTCCTGGCTGCCGGTGATCCAGCCCCGGCAGTTCAGCTCGCCGCATTGGCAAGCGAACTGCCGGAACAGCGTGTCCTCGGTGCTGGCGTAATCCAGGGTCAGCCGGGTGTCGGCGGGGATGGACTGCACGGTCCAGAGCTCCAGGTAGGTGGTGTCTAAAAATACATTCGGGTTGCAGGAGTGGTGCAGCAGGCCGCAGAACCAACAGTCGTACAAGTGGATGCGTGGCGACACCTGCAAGGTGTGCGGGCGTCGCTCGTTCACCGCGTAGCCGGAGACCTTGGCAATGCACACGCGACTGTCAAAGGGGATGCGCGCCTTGATCCCGGCTCCGGCGCCGTCCGTGGTTTGGATGACCTGGAAGTGTTTGGACGAAGGGTAGCCCTGCTCGACGAACAGTGTCTTGAACGGATAAAGGCAATTATTCATAGCGTTTACAGCCTTATCCATGGCTCGAGTCTTCATAACTCTCCTTGGTTGGGCTGCATCGACCTGCGGGTGGTGTCTGACTGCCAGTCTTGCAGCGGATGGGCCCGGATCAAGACTCGCTGAACATAAAGCCGATTTCTACTGTCAAGTTTGATAGTAGAAATCGGCTTTTTTGTGCACTTTACAGCGCCGGGACAGTGATTGCCGGGGCGGGGGCGGCGTCTTTCAGTTGCTTGAGCTGGGTTTTGATCGCGGGCGTGGCGCATTTGGCGTTCGCCTGCTCCGGGGTCAGGTCGCGCACCGAGGTGTAGAACAGTTCGCAGGTCTGCTCTTTGCGCGTGACTTGCCAGGTGTTCATGCACGCCTTGAGCAGCACATTCGCATCGCTCGCTGGCTTCTGGCCCATTCCGGCTTGCCAGCAGGCGGCGCTCAAGTCCTGGCCCATCACTTTCAAACCGGCCTCGTCGGCCTTCTGCGCGTTACCGTCATAGGTGTCCGGGCTGGCCGCGTACCAGATGTAACTGGGGTGGTTGGCGCCCAGCACCGAAACGGTTTTACCGGGGGCCGGGCTGATCTGCGCCAGGCCCAGCACGCCTACGGTTTGCCCGTATTGTTGCTTGATCCAACTGCGCACCGGGGCGCCGAACGCCACCATCGGCAACGAACCTTTGGGCTGCAGGCTCAGCTCCGCGACCATGCGTGTCTGGTAGTCGGTGAAGTAGCTGTAGACGTTTTCCAGGTCCTTACCAGCGTTGGACGGCGCGGCGATCGGCGCGATGTCGATGATGGTCTGGTAGGCCGGGGTTTCGCTGGCCGGAATGCCATTGTCGACGAGCAGGGTGGCCCAGCGGTCGGTGGTGGCCGATTCCAGGTAATCCTGAGCCTGGGTCAGTGAATAATCCGGCGGGAAGTGCAGCAGCTCGATGCTTTTGCGGTTTTCCAGGGCCATGCCCAGCGGCAGGAACAAGTACCAGTTGTAGGCCCACTTGCCGTCGCTATTGAGCCGGCTCGCGCCTTGGTAGGCCAGGTCGGCGGTCGCGAGCAAGCTCGTCAGCGGGAGGCCATAGCTCTCGGGCACGCCGCTGAAGGTCGCCGCGACCTGGCCATCATGGATTTTGACGCTGACCTTGGCGCGGCTGTAACCGTCGCGCTGCAGGCTCTGGTTCAGGTAATGCTCGGTGGTCTGTTCCAGCGTCCAGGGCCGAAAGCAGATCACATTGCAGTTATTGGGGTAAGCGAACAACTGGGTAACCCGTTGCGTGCTGCCCAGGGGGACTTCGATGTCGGCCTGTACGACCGCACTCGCCAGCAGTGCGGCCAAGGTGAAGGACAACCTGGTCGGTTTAAACATAGATGATTCCTTGTCAGCGAAAGCCTGCCTGTGCGGGGTGAAAGCCCACCCTCACACAGTAGCGGCTGACCAGGAAAACCGCGTGCAAAATTGCCGGGCATGTCGCTATTGGATAAGCCGTCCTACACCTCGAACTGCAGCGCATTGCTCAAGTCGCCCATCGGTTTCTGGCCGCGGGCGATCATGGCGTCGTCGCGCTGCTTGAGCCCGTCGAGTGTCTCCAACTGAAAAACGCGGGTGATCAGGCGCAGGATCGACGCCGTGTCGTACACCGTATGGTCCACCGTGCCTTTGCGCGCGAACGGCGACACCACAAGCGTCGGAACCCGCGTGCCAGGGCCCCAGCGGTCGCCCTTGGGCGGTGCCACATGGTCCCACCAGCCGCCGTTTTCATCGACGGTCACCACCACCACCATGTTTTTCCACTGCGGGCTTTCCTGCAGCACCTTCAGGGCGCGGGTGATATGGCGATCACCCGAGGCGACGTCGGCATAACCGGCGTGCATATTGAGGTTGCCCTGGGGTTTGTAGAAGGTCACGGCGGGTAGTTTGCCCGCCTGCGCGTCGGCAAAGAACGTGTTGGTGCTCGACTCATCGCCCAGGCCCGCGTCGCGCAGGCGCTTGTCACGCTCCGCGCGGTTTTCCGGGCCCTGTTGCTTGAAGTAGTTGAACGGCTGGTGGTGGTACTGGAAGTTGGGGATCTTCGGAATGCCGCCCGAGTCCTTGAACTGCTCCAGCGTCGCCTGCCAGGCCCCGGCGTACCAGGCCCAGTCGATGTGCTTTTTCGACAGCTTGTCGCCGATGTGTTCGTGCGTCTGCGGCACCAGCACGTTGGGCAGGTCGGGCTTGGCGTAGTCCGGGTTTTGCGGGTCGCGAATCCAGGTCGGCCAGTAGGGCGGGGCCAGGGTGTTCACGGCGTAACCGTCCGGGGTCAATGCGCTCGGGCCGAACTGCGGCGGGCCGCTCATGGCGCTGGCCGGGGATTTGTCCAGGGGCTTGAGGCGTGGGTCGTTGGGATCATCGCTTTGCAGCGTGGCGATCTGCGCCTTGGCCACCGACTGCGCCGCGTTCGGATAAACCGGCGCGGTGGCGCTGATCAGGTATTGGTGGTTGAGGAACGAGCCGCCAAACGCGCCCTGGAAGAAGTTATCGCAGAGCACAAACGCCTTGGCCACGTCCCACAGGCGCAGGGAATAACGGCTCTGGGCGTAATGCCCCATCACCAAGCCGCCGGAATCGGCCCATGCGACGAAGCCGTCGTTCTTGCCGCCGTTGATCTGCATCTGGTTCTGGTAGAACACGTGCCACAAATCACGGGTGACCAGGCTCAAGGGCAGGTCTTCGGCGTTCGGACCCTTGAGGGCGAACGGGGCGTTGGGCAGGTTTTCCTGGAATTGCACTTCGCTGGGGTAGGTCACCCCGTCGACGCTTTGCGAGCCGACTTGCAACACACCGCCCCACGCCGGGGGCAGGGTGGTCAATACGCTGGCGTCGCGGTCGCGCTGCTGATAGTCGGCAGCGGACAACGCCGACAGCGGTTTCTCCAGCCCCGGGAAGTCAGCAAACAGGTTGTTGAAACTGCGATTTTCGGCGTAGATCACCACGACGGTTTTCACTTGGTCGTGTAACGCTTTATCCAACTCTTGCGGCGTAAGCGGCCGCGCCACCGGTTTGCCCGGCGCTTCGCTGGAATTGCCGCAGCCACTCAAGGTCGCGCCCACCCCCAGCACCGCCGCACCCCCCAGGAAGCGCCGCCGGCTGGTGTCTACCGGCGGTTGGTCGATGGAATCAGAGGCAGGGCGGTCTTCGTGCTCGTCACTCATTGCGGGGAGTCCTTGCTGGCTATTTGTTGCAAGATATTTCGCCAGGACGGTAGCAGTGGAATGTGACGGAGGGAAGACAGCTCGAAGTTACACGCTTTAAGCGGCAAGCCTGGAGCTAGAAAGCTCAAGCTTGCCGCTGCGTTTAAGGCATCACCGGCGGCAAATACTTCAACGTCGTCCCCAACGCCCACAACAAAAACAACACCAACGGCGCGTGTACCAGCAACTGCACGAACGAAAACCCGATCAAATCCCGCGCCTTCAGCCCCAGCACGCCCAGCAACGGCAGCATATAAAACGGGTTGATCAAATTCGGCAACGCCTCGGCCGCGTTGTAGATCTGCACGGCCCAGCCCAGGTGGTATTGCAGGTCATTGGCCACTTGCATCACGTAGGGCGCCTCGATGATCCACTTGCCGCCGCCCGACGGGATAAAGAAGCCCAGCACCGCCGAATACACACCCATCAACAGGGCATAGGTGTCGTGGGAGGCGATGGACGTAAAGAAGGTCGAGATATGGTGGGCCAGCGTCTGGCCGTCGCCGCCCTTGACCACGGTCATCAGCGCGGCAATCGAGCCGTACAGCGGGAACTGGATCAGCACGCCAGTGGTGGTCGGCACCGCGCGGGCGACCGCATCGAGAAAGCTGCGCGGGCGCCAGTGCAGCAGCGCACCGACCATGATGAACAGGAAGTTGTAGGTGTTCAGCCCGGAAATCGCGCTGATCGCCGGCTTGGTCGAAAACTCGTGGAACAACCAACCTGCCGCCAGCAGCGCCAACAGGATGGTCAGCACCGGGCTGTGCTCCAGCCATTCGCCCGGGCGCGTCG
>NZ_JAKNRV010000002.1:0-60412 GCF_023072625.1 Pseudomonas emilianonis | reverse complement strand
CCGATATCTGCTACGTCGGCTGGCCGCCGGCGGCCTGGGAGTGGTGCGTGCAGTCCGGCGACATGTGGAACCAGCCCACGGCCCTGCTGCCGCACTCTGTGTCCGGGTCACCCTCGAACACGTCAGTGGTGAAGTGCTGGGCGCCTGGGTGGTTCATGGTGTGCATGCTGATCGCCTGAGGACTGTGGTTCTTCGCGACGTTCACCGCGCGGCCCAGGCCAATTTCCAGCCCTGTACCGGCACCGCCACCACCGCAGAAGAAGTCGACAACGATCTCATCATCCTGAGAGCTGAAGCCGAGTCCGTATTGGGTTTTGAAATCGAAGGGGTGTTTCTTCTGTTGTGCGGACATAGGGGGATCCTCGCCGGCTGGCGTGATTCGTTGATATCGGGTATTTGTGTTCGGCTTGAAACTTCAAAAAAGGCAGAGTTATGAACGGTCTTCACGAGAAGCATTACTTGCTGCAAAACGCCGTTGAGGCCTTCATTACACACACAGGAACGGAGCGTGACAGGGCTGAGAGCGCGATGCGTGAACTTGGGCCGCTCAAGGCTAAGGACTTCCCAGAACACCTTGAGGCATCTAACTTCGGCCAGATCGAAGGTTTCGGAAAGCAGCTTCGCTCCGGCAAGATTTCCGAAGAGGGGTTGAAACGGCTTCTTTGCAACATTTGGGCGCTTTACAAATCAGTCTCGGCATCAAGGGATGCAGCGCTGCGAGGTTCAGCGCAATAAGTGAGGGCGGGTCAGGGCGTGTTGCTTGTTCCGCAGTTCCGGCAGTCTTCCTGGTAGCGTCGCTCGTCACTGATGAACCGGCCGCAGCCCTGGCAGTTGAACACCATCTCGCGGGGCTTGCGGGGCTTGGCCAACTTGATGCCGGTGCCGCGCAGGGCTTCCTTGATGTTCACGTCGTCACGCTCAACCAGTCTCCGGGCGTGCTTGTCGATGTATGGCTTGGGCCACACTACGGCGCCTGCTGAGCCCAGCTTTCCGATCCAGGTGATGGTGTGAGCCCTCGGCACTGCGACTGCCTTCGACAGATCGCTGGTGAATACGCCGTCCGCACAAAGCCAAATCAGGTTGTTTCCATTCCAGCACTGCGGCTTCTGGATGTAAAACTCAGTAGCATCGGGGTATTGGTCAAGCGCCTCGCTCGGCGTCACATACTGGCAGTCAACGCCTACTCGCGCTCTTGCATCTACGTATGCCTTGGGCCACGGGATGTCGGTGTCGCGGTGGTCGCAAGCGCCGTCCCGGGTGAACACCTGGGCCTTGGCCAGATCGGTGACATATCCGGAGCCACCGAAGCCCCAGAACGACAAACCGTCGCCAACGTTGGCGTGGCTGCGGCTGTCTTGAAGGTAGAACTGATCGTCCATGGATGATCTCCAGTCAGGCGCCGCCCTCCGGTTACCGGATGCAGCGAGAGTTGATGTAGTGGCTTATTGCGATTACGATCGCGCCCTTCTCAAGGGAGTGATTTTATGTTTCCACGATATTTCCGCTGGATTTCGGTGCTGGGCATCCTTGCCGCAGTTGTTGTCTTCGTATTCGCTTGCCTGCAAATATTTACCGGTATGGCGCCGACAACAGACCTGATTCGACCGATCATCGCAGCGGTCGCATTTGGGTGGGCTTTCACTCAGTCAACCAAGGGCTGACTTGGGCTACCGATCTCATCACCAGGGTCACGCTTAAGTTCGCGCAGGCTCTCGTTATGGAAGTCACGCGCCACGTTTTCGCTAATCACGATTTCGTGGCGCGGATACCGCAAAAACTCGATGAGTTGGGCGTCTGCCATCAAGTCCATCTTCATGATGGCAATCTGCAGGACCTCGCTGATGATCGGCACCTGGCCGCGCAGCCGGATACGCTCCATGGCCTGTTCTATGCCCGGCCTGACCTTGTGCCGCAATTCCTTCTCGGCGACCGCCAGCCGCTTCTGCGCAGCTTTGGCCGACCGTTCCTGTACTGATTTGGCCATGGCCTACCTCTTCTATTCCGCTGGCCGGCAGTGCGAGCCAGGTTGGTCGGCGTCTCGCGCTGACCTGTTTGTGGATTCGCTTCACGCTGCGACCTTCTCCTGGTGCCAGGCGCCGACCGCTTCGAAGATCCGCGCTGCGTGCGCCTCGTCCAGTGACATCGCTTCGGGGATGGCGATCCAGCCCGAAGCCACCATCTGGCTTTGGTTGGCCTCATCGCGCAGCTTCTTGTAGCAATGCTCTATCACGTCTTCCAGGTGGTCGGAGAGGTAGACACCATCGGGCGCGACCTCCACTGACTTGCTGTAGCGGTCTCCGCGGGCGTCGATGCAAAGCGCGCTGAGGTAGATCGTCCAGCGGTGCGGGATGCCGCAGACAGCCTGGCCAATCTTCCCCGGAGCGATGTTCTTCAGCGACTTGTAATTGATCATGCCTGGCGACCGCTGGGGTCGATGTTGACCACCGCGACGTGGTTGGAGGCCAGCAGTGAGCGGCATGACCGGGCGATGCGCGCCTGCAGGTTGTGAGGCTTGCGCTTGCTCATAATGCCTCCGCGAGTTTGCGCAGCGCCTTACGTTCTGCCGCCGTGA
Organism: Pseudomonas emilianonis; assembly: GCF_023072625.1. Classification (NCBI taxonomy): domain Bacteria; kingdom Pseudomonadati; phylum Pseudomonadota; class Gammaproteobacteria; order Pseudomonadales; family Pseudomonadaceae; genus Pseudomonas; species Pseudomonas emilianonis. The sequence continues at coordinate 57,840 of NZ_JAKNRV010000002.1, read as the reverse complement.
TAGGCGGCTTGCGGCGCTTGAGGATGGTTTCGGGATCGATCTTGGTGGAGCGTTTCGACGGTGGCGGGTTGATCGCCGGGCTTTCGCCCAGGAAGATCGTTCCACCGGCCGCCAGGAACTGCGCCGTGCGCTCCGATATTGAGTCGGCGTGCTGACGCTGCTGCTCAACCAGGTTGAGGTGGTTGCTGATCATGATCAGGCTCCTAAACGATGGGCTTGTGCCCTAGCTTTGTCTGCTACCTCGTCAACCATGCGATTCAGTTCCAAGTTGAACTGGACCAGCTCTTTGTGAAGGTTGGCGATGTAGTCTTCGTCGCGGTAAATCGTCTCGATGTAGAGCTGGCACTCTTCATCCTGGCGAGAATCGAATGACAGGAAGTCCCACCACTTACGACCCGTCACAAACATGCAGCCCTGGACTTGCGGCATGTGTTCCTCGGGCATGCCTTCGAGCCAAGTTCTGACGTGTATCGCTTCGTTGAAGGGGCACTTCGATTCGGTACCGCCGTCATCGTTGATAAGTCCGTCTGGCGAACATCCAAGCCAGTCGTACTTCGGGTGGACGATGAACTCTGACGGTATGACGATGTTGCCCGTGAGCATCTCGTAGGCGTCTTGAGCCTTTTGTTCTTCGGTGTGACCCCACTTTAAAGAGGCACTGCTGACGTTGTGCTTGGACTTCTTTGCCAGCCGCTCAAAGCACAGCTCACGCATGTACGAGGTGCGTGCGCCCATAGGCTCGCGCTTACCATTTTTGTCAGGCTTCCCCCAGGCCATCACGTCTTTAAAGCGGCTGGCTGTCACGCGACCAGATCGGTCCGCATGCCACTTTTCTGTGCCCTGAAGCTCAGTTCTCACTACGCAGCCTCCTCTGAATGGGACTGGTCACCGCTGGGGCCGGTTATATCGGTAAAGTCGGCATCGACGGTAGCCGCCAAGCCTTTTAGGGCTTCGTGGCATTCCAAGCCGATCGCTGCGCGCTGCTTCGGCTTGAGACCTGCCCAGGCGGCCGCGTAGGCGTCGATGTCCTGTTGCCTTGCAGCGACCAGGAGGTCTGCGAATACACCGTCTATTTCCGGTGATGGGGATTTGGGGCCGAACGAAACGCCAGCAGCGGCAGCGATATTTGCGGCTTGTTTGGTGGGAGTGATATCAATCTCGCCGCCGTATGAATCCTCGAATTCATCGGGCGTATAAACGCCAAGGATCACGTCAGGACAGAAGAGGCGTGCCCATTTTTTGGTCACCAAGTAGGCGATCTGTTGTTTGGGGTCTTCCGCCCAAAGCGTAGAGTTGCGCGTGCGGACCTGGGTCAGCAGAAGTTCCAGAATGCGCGGCTCGTCTTCGCCCCGGAAGGTCGCCCAAACCTTGATGCCGAGCCCTTTTTCGTCGTCAAAGCTCCAGGCAGGAACGCGATATTTTTTAAACTCGCCAGTGTCCTCGTCCTTCTTGGTCTTACTGGTAACTTCGCGCATCTTCCCGATGACGTTTTCCCAAGCGCCGAACCATTCAAAGTTCAATCGACCTTTGACTGGCGCCTTGGCGGTGATCACTGCGTTAACGAGCTGCGCCTCATAGCTCAATGCGCCGCCGTTGACGATGAACGTTTTCTGCGCCACAGCGAAGGGGTTCATTTGCCACTGCATTGCTTGAAGCACTACCGCCATGCAGTCGGCTTGGTTCCCTTTAAGATGTTTCGGGACGGTTGTCACTCCCTTCGACATCATCATCGCGAGGTCGCTCATCGACCGCATGGTGCCTGGGTCGAGGATAAGCGCGGCCGCGTTGTGCGATGGATCGTGATAAGTGGCGAGGCCGGTTTGTGCTTGGGTGTCTGTATCGGTCATTGCGCTCTCCGTGGCCGACGTGGAGTGGGTCGGCCGGCAGATGGAAAGGATGGTTAGAAGCGGGTGGCCCGCAGCCAATCGCGAGCAGTGTCGATAGTCACGTCGAAGCCGAGCGCTACAACCTCGACAATGTCGTCAGCCGGGGGAGTGGCCGGGTCCACGTCGATGGATTCAACGGATACGGCAACCACGGCAACAGGCGCGGTTTCAGCTTTCTCTTCGATTGGAGCGGCAGTTACAGTCGTCACTGGCGCAGGCGCGGTAGCCTGGGCGCGCAGACGGGCCAGCTCTTCCTGGTCGCGTTGATACTGTGCCTCGCGCTCGCGCTGCTGGCGTTGTTGCTCTTCCTGCTGTTCACGCTGCTGGCGTTGCTGTGCCTCCATGTCTCGGCGCTGCTGGTCCAGTTCGTCCTGCTGCTGTTTCAACCGCTTGCGGTCTTCCTCAGCTCGCTGCTTACGTAGTTCCTCGGCTTCGGCGTCGGCGATGCGTTGTTTCTCGCGCAACTCATCCAGTTCTTTCTGCTGGGCCAGCAACTTGGCAGCAGCCTCTTCTCGCTCAACGGCAGACTTGAGCAGCGCTTCAAGTTGCTCAATGGCGTTGTCACGAGCGATGGTGCCTTCGGCTTCAAATTCGCCATACTCTTCTGGCAGGATCACCGACTCTTTGACGCCTAGCAGAATGCTGGAGACGTCTGCGGCGCTGCGGTTCGCATAGGCGGCAGCGACAGAACTGAAACGAGTAATTTTTGCCCGGATGGCTTCGACACGCTCAGCCTCGACACGCTCGCGCTCTGCCTTGGCATCAGCTATACGCTTTTCTTCGGCTTTGATCGCTTCATCGACAGGCTCTTCAATTGCCAGCACACGAGTCTTGAGCGTTTCACCGAACTCCTTGACTTGATTGACGCGAGCCTGAGCTTCTTTGACCTTTTGCTGATATGGCACCAATGCGGTTTTGGTGGTCTTATCCAGGGCGTAGCGCACATCGCGGATATCGACGCGAACTTCCTTCGCGCTCGCCAAGCCTTCGCTCGTCGAGCAGTCAACGACCAGCTTCGCGTAAGTTGTTTCCAGGCGAACGATTTGCTCCTCGTGCGGCCGATACTCCACGATGTCGGTGACGGCGACAGCAGGGGCGATGGACGTCTTGGATTCTTCGGTTTCGCTCGCTTGGAGCGATTCTTGTGCGATTGCTTGGTTGGTATTTTTGGACATGACGATCCCTCGCCGCGCCAGGCGCAGCATTGAAAGTGGTGGGGTTATGTGGTGCCGTCAGGCGGCAGAAACGATAGGGGCGTTGTAGTTGGCGTAAATCTTGTCGATGCGCGCCCGGAAGTAACGATGCTCGGCTTCGTCAATGACCCGCAGCATGAAGGCCAAGGTGACGCATGATGTTGCCGCCGCGCTGGCATTGGCCTTGCCCAGGTCGCGAATCATGTTGTCGATCTCGCCCTCGATCCAATTCACGGCGGTCTGGTGGTCTCGCTGGGCAACGTTCACTCGACACCTCCTACTGGCGGGCAGATCAACTCCATCTGCGCAATGGCGGCGCCGATACGCAGCTTGAGACTGGCGCGCTCTTTGATACGCCGAGCCTCGCGCTCTGCCAGGTTGTCAGCCGTGTACTCGTGGAACAGGTCGACGTGTTGCTTCTTGCCGAAGTTCGGCAAATCCCAGCGCCTGTCTGATTCCCTGGCCTGGGCGCTATCCGCGTAGCTGGTTGGCATGCAGGCGCTCCAGGCGCCGAGCGAGGGCGCAGGCTTCGTTGTGGCTGCGGCGGAACCCCATGACCTTTCCGGTTCGGCTGTCCACCACATGAAAGAAGTCGCGGCCTGCAGGCTTCACCATCATCCGGAAGGTGACCACCGGCTCAGGTCGCCCAATCAGTCGGTAGAATTCGGCGGTGGCGATCCGGGAACGCTGATGCAGGTTGTCGACGATGTCGCGGCGTGATTGGATGCTGTGGTGCATGGTCACCTCAAGGATGGCGTTATTCAGTGGGAAGGTGTGGGAGTGGCATCCAGTGACTCGGATCGCCGTACCAGAAGCACCATCCGAGAGTTTTGTCGTACAGCCACTCAGTGACCTGCATCTCGCCGTACTCGAACAGGCACAAGTAATCGCGCTTCTCGCCTTCTGGCGGCAGCCGATCGCTGCACTTGATCCAATCGCTCATGGCGACCTCCAGTGTTTTGGGTTACGCGGTGGCTGGCAGGGCTTCACGAAAGCGCGACGGGCTCCAGTCGCAAGCCTCATCAGCAGGGATGTGGCCGAACATCGCGGTGCAGCGGCGGCAATGCACGCAGTCGCCGCAAGTCTTGCCCTCGGGCAGGTTCATCTGGTCAGCGTTATCCGCCGACCGTGGATAAGGCGCTCGTTGCTCGCTCATGAATGTCTCCGTTGATTCGTTGGTTCACCTGTATTCGTCAACACTCATGCCTCCCGCTGGTTGCCGATGGGCGCTGGGGAGGAGTGCTGACGGGTAGAGGTGGGGAAGGGTGATGCGGAAGGCCGGACGCGATCCCGGCGAGAGCGGACCCTTTCGGGACGACCGCTCGGAGAGGCTAACCACGCATAGCTGGCGCCCTATTAACCTGCGTTTCTCCAGGGCTGCCTAAGCGTTCAACCCAGCTTTCAACACCGCTTCTGCATCGGATATCGCTCGAATCCCTCCGAGTGTTGCCCGTCTTCGCCGCGACAAAATCCGCTCAGGCTCGGGACAAGGTGGCCACCCTGCTATCACGACAGAGGGCCGAGCGATATCCGATACAGCCTGCGCTTCGGCGCGCAGGTGACCGGGCAGTTAACGACAGGCTGTCGTGGCGCTGGTTGTCCTATTTGGAGTCTTGCTCAAGCCAGGCAATACGCGGCGCCTCTTTGCGAAGCGCGTAATACTCGACCTGAACCTTGGCGCTGTTGATCATCTTGCCTCCGAGGTTGGCCAGTTCAGCAGCCTCAGCAGGCTTAAGCTCACCGGCCTGAAGTTTCTGAAACACTTCCGACAGGCTCTTGCGAAGTTCTTCAGCATTTTTCATTGGCTCACCTCGTTTACTTTTCTATTGATCATGACTTGTAAGCGCTTAAGGCTGACCAACTCCTTGGGTATCTGCCTCCTACTTAGGGAAGTCCGCTTTGCCAGCAGATGCCTTAAATAGGCATCGCTTAAGCTATTTGAATGGTTCTTCTGTCGGACGATTTGATCGGCTTTGTGCTTTTCATATCCGGCACCTCTCCAGCCTCGTCGCTTCTCTGTCGAGCAAGATTTGCAGCACCTGTCATGACCGGTAGACGAAGTTTTGTCCTTGTAAAAATTATCAAGCAACATTACGCGCTCACAAACCCAGCATCTCTGTTCGGTTACGGCAGGTTTTGGATTCATTTGTGCCGTCAGCCTTCTAGCCTGGGTCTGCCGCGCGTTTCTAGATTTTCTGCGGATTGCTGCGCAGACTTTGCAGACGTTTGCTCGTCCATCTTTGCGGCTTCGGTCAATTGCGAACTGGGAATGGGTTTTACATGTGTCGCATTTGTAACAGCGCTTCAATTCGTCCGGCATTTGGTTTCTCCGGTTGATTTTCCGTCAGACCCTCTTGCGAGGACCTATCGGTGAAATCTGCTTTTCACTTGCCTGTCGCCGCTAAAGCAGCTTTGGCTTCGACCTCTTCATCAAATGAGCAGAGATGCGGTGCCTCGCCGTACAAGTTCAGCAAGCGCTCGCCCTCGTCGGTCGACCAGGTGTTTCGCGCTAGCTTTAGTTCAGCGTCGGTGGCATAGCTCTCAACAGCCGCTTCAATGACTGCGGTTAGAGACCGACGCTGATTCCGGCCCATCACATCCATAAGGTGTCGCATTCGCGGACTTACTCGAGTAGTGATTGATTCTGTCTTCGTGGTCCTGCCGATCTTCTTGGCCATACCTATCTCCTGGTTGTCATCCCAAGCAGCCCTCGCGAGAAGGCTGCTCAGTGATGCTTTCCGCTGTGACCCGCAACTGGCGTCGGTCACTGGCTTGACTCAAATGTTCTTCCAACCGCGGGCCTTTCGGCTTGTTCTCCCGCTGGATAACTGTTCTTGGCGCTTTACGCTGCACGCCCGGGTCAGTTGCCAACCCTCTGAACCGTTTAGGCCGGTTCATCGCTGCCTTTGAATCTGGACCGGTAGTGATCCGGCAAGGGGTGTCGCTAAAGAGCGGCGCGGCTTTCGCTGCTGGCCTGCGATGTTCGTTGCTGGCTTGAGTTGAATTTAAGCAAGCTGAAATTAATGTGTCAAGCATGCTGAATAAATAAATTAAGAATGCTGAAATTTTCGGCGATAAAAAACCCGCTCAGTGGCGGGCTCATTTACGCGTCGAAGTACTCGCGCCAACCGATCCTGACTACGCCACCTTCCAAGTGCTCAATCCGGACACCGGCGGTTTCACTGATCTCATCAAGCAGTCGCTTCCAGTCCTCAAGGCTTTCGTGATCCAGCCTCGCCACTGTCACCGCTTGCACCTTTTGAACGCCTGGCGCGGCAATCAGCGATTGCAGGCGCCGACCTGTGGCTTCGTAGGAAGAGGTCATTTGCGAGGTAGAAAAAGCAGGGCGAGACATGTGGCATTCCTTACCGTAACTGTATGTATATACAGTATTTGTGTCGCCACGTAATGGCAAGGAAGAATTGAATTGCCTCTACGGGACGTGTAAATAATTCGCGCAGGTGCTTTGCAAGGGGGCATGAAAAAGCCCGCTCAGGGCGGGCCTGGGTGATAGTGGTGAGGCTAGTTAGAGAACTTAACCTCGGTCGCCAGGGCTTCTTTGGCGGCTTGGTACGCGGATTTGGCTTGTTGGTCCGTGGTGCGATACGGGCTCATGGTGGTGAGATAGGCTGACCATTTCGCGTATAGGTCCTTGCTCAGCTCTGCTTGCTTAGCCGGCACCTTGGCCGCCTTGAGTCGATTCACTGCCTCGTCTCCCTGCGCCCTAGCATGCTTAAAGCAATCCATCAGCGAGTTGCTGTACACGGAAATCGTTTGGGCATTCGCATATCGCACCATCGTGTTGCCGGTTGTTGCCTCGAGGTCACATTGCCATGCTGGGAGGTCTAGCTGGCGAGAAAAGTTTATGGCCTCCGGTGACTTCGGGTCATATTTGAAATCGATGGGCTTAAATACGTGCGGCGCCTTGATCGCGGGCGCTGCGGCTTGGGCGGTCGCCATCCTATGTTGAGGTGCTGCGCAGCCAGCCAAGGTCATCGTCAAAGCAGCAAGCAGAGTGCAGGTTTTCAAACGCATGGTATCCCTCCCGTAATTGAGCCCGAACTTTACCATTCGTGGCGTACAGCCACCATTGGTCGGTCATAGTGCCATCATGCTGAACGACCCCTGCAACCTGGCTCATACTCCCGAATATGATCATTAGGGGCTATCAATGAGAGAGGCACAGCGGGGCCTGGCCCTCACAGGCTGGCGCGAGCTTTCTGCACTGGCTGGAAGTCGAATGGACGCAGAGGTTAAATACTTCGAATTGCTGAGGCGGGCTGACGCCATGGAGCGTGCCGACCTCATCACCAGCGATGAGTGGAGAAGGCTTGTGCAGCACGCCGGAGCATTGCTTTGCAGCACTGCACAATGTATGGGCGGGCCGGGGTAGGGTGGTCAATCCGGCTCCTGCGCCTTCAGTCTGGCCAGGCCCTGCTTGATATGTCCGGCGTTCTCCCCAATCGCTTCAAGGGCGCCTCGGACGTTCTGGCCTGCATCCGTATGGCCTTGGCTTTCGACGAGCAACGTCAACTCCATCAGCGCAGCCTCAAGGGCGAGCTGGTTCTCGTAGATTCGTTCCAGGGTATCGGTGAGGGAGTATTCGGGGGAGGGCATTGCTCTGTCTCCACTAGAGGGTATGTGAAAGCGTAGCAGCAGGCAAAAAAAAGCCCGCTTGTGGGCGGACCTAAAGGGAATTCTTCAAAGGAGTAGGGCGACTTTGCACTCTGCCCTGTAAATGCCAGGTGAAAAGGATGTCGCCGAAACGAAAGGTTTGGTGTGGCGGCTGGCTTGAAGGTTGGTATCAGAATGAAGTTGCTATCGCCTGGGCCAGTTGCATGTCTGACATGAGCGGAGAAGGATAGGTCGACTGGTAGTATCTGGACGCCTGCTCAAACTCCGCGCCGCGTATCTCCCCGTCCGAACCGATGAAGGCCAGAGCGTCAGTCTTGGCTGACTTGAAAATCTCAGGCGGCTCGGTCGTGAGGGATGTGGTCGCCCCAATTAAAATGGTTGGCGCGGAAATCGTGAGAAATATCGCGGCAGCGATAGGGTTGGCGCCATCACCTGATACGGCCTGAGTGCTGACAGATGCCAGTAGGGCGATCGCCAGTGTCTTCCATGAGTCCATTCTTCGAAGCTTCCATTGCATTCAGAGTGCGCCACCTTAGCAGAGTAGAGTTCTGATCGGGGGGCAGTACAAGAAGCCCGTCCAATTGCATGGCCTTAATGAAGTCAGTGGGGTACAGGAGAAAATAGAGCCCTTGCGGCGTCGTCCAGGCGAGCTTCTACCTCAATCAGTTCGGCTTCCTTGATATCAATCGCGCTTTTGTAGGCGCATGCCGTGAGCTGCAGCACCTCAAGGTCGGAAATCTTCGCAAGCTCATCTCTCAGGTCGGGACGCTGGGACAGCAGAAGCGTTCGAATCTCTTCTGCGGTTTTCGACTTTTCCATTGGTATTCCCTCCATATCTCAACCCAAGTTTAACCCATGAGAATGCGTAGTAATGGCCGCCGATCGCCAGATTGCTGAAGGGAAGGGCAGATACAAGAAGCCCGGCGCTGGGCCGGGCTATTTTACTTGCGCAGCTGGAACGAAATGACGTTATTAGGTACTTCTTCAGTCATCAAGAAGTATGACTCAGGCTTTGCTGACATTTCAGCAAGACGATTCGCGGGCAGTGGAATTAGTCTCGCAATGTCATTCTTTGAGAATCTTCCTTTAGCCTCCAAAAAATCAATCATATCACTGATGAGCTTACTGGTTTCTTTGGGTGTTTCTTTATCAAGTGGTTCGCTTTTCCTGCCGCCTGGGAGGACCGCTAATTGCTTAAATACGTATATGCTCTGGTTTTCCGTTATCAAGCCTAAGGCTCGTGCTCTAACAGCCAAAGCAGCCACTGAGATGCCCCATCTTCTCTTAAGATGAATCAATGCCTCAAGTGAACAAGATGTGAACTCCTGCAGTATTGACTGGCGAGGACATAGGAAAGCACCCGCGAAAAAATTTGCCTGATCTTCTTTCAGTTGAACAAGCTCGTCGTCTTCGTGATCCTCATCAGATACCGCTGTATGCATTATCAAATGACCTAGCTCATGCGCCAAGTTGAATCTGTGACGTGCATTGCTATTTTGTTTCTCTGTAATGATGTATGCAAGATTACCTCTCCAATTGGAGAAAGCTTGCGTTTGGCGGTCCATGGATAGCTGAGCAACAAATACTCCGTTACTCTCCAATAGCCTTGTCATATTGCTGATTGGTCCCGCGCCCAGCTTCCAGAATTTTCTAGCTTCAAGTGCAATGTTCTCAATGTCATCCCAAGAAAGCTCTGTAAAGTCTTCCTGTGGTGATTTGTAGATGCTTGCGCCTGGGTAGTTTATATCGGCGAGTAAAGCTTGAGAGAACTCAGCAAACCACGCTTCTTGTACCACTGCTTTGGTGCGTGATTTTTTCGCCGTTGTCTTGAAACTTCTGAAGTGAGAGGGAGTAGTGATTTCTTGAATTGGCTTCGATGCGGAGTAAAAGAAATCTACGCTCACCTCCAGCACGTTAGCTATTTTGGTAACATTTTCATAAGCAGGTGTCTTCGTTCCCTTTTCAAAAATCGACACTGCCTGCCGGGTAACCCCGATACGATCAGAGAGTGCGGCCATGGTAAAGCCGGCTGCCTGACGAGCTTCAGTTAATCGTGTAGGGTTAAATTTCATAGTTAACGAGCTTTTTTGCTTTTTTCGAATTCTTTGGTGAGTTGTTCAAAAAGATTATCGAGGTTGTCCTCGATTTTTTCTTCACGAACCTCTTCAAGCTTAGGTAGTGGTATTTGACGTGTATAGAGTGACATCTTGCAGTTCGCGTCTGGAATAACCAAGCTCATAAATTCCAAGCTTGATTTAGAACCGTGCAATAATTGACCGCACACGATTTCATTTTCGCTTTCGTCGTAAATCTGAGAAAATAAATCCATGTTCGGGCTTGATAGGACTTTGTTGTAAAGTGAGCTTTTGAGCATCTTAGTTCTTGAGCTGTTTACGTTATGCGCTGTGATTATCAAACGACCGGACCGCAATACAATGTGTTTGGATGATCCATTTCTGTTGCTTTCTATTCTTGCAGTTATACCGGATTCGGGTGCCGACGCAGGTACAGCAGAAAGAAAGTGGTCTACGCATGCTCTTTTGATATGGCCAGAAGCAGCCATAGCGTTCGTCCCAAGGACGGCGTTGCCTCGGATAATCTCTTGGGAAGCCCTATAGCCAAGGGCCACGGCTTTTGAGATCGCTGCCATTTTGTCGAAGGAGAGGTCGGTATCAATGACTTGCGGTAGGGTCGGCATAGCGAAGCACCTGGTTGACTGGGTTCGTGTCAACCATTTTGCCTAAAATCTAAAAAATGTCAACCTGCATGGTAGGTGCTTAGCCCAGAGGCCTTTATCTGAACTTCCGCACCATCATTTACGTTTTCACCTCATCCTGACGCCATAGAAGTGGTTCAGCGCTATCAGCTCAAACACAGCCACGAAAACGCACAGCATGAGGAAGCCAGGGCTGAACACGCGCTTACGGCCGTATTGGTTTCCGCCCAGCCCGACCGCGTCGGAAGCACCAGGAATCACCATAAGCACCGCCAGCCAAGCAATGACCCCAACCTTGCTCCAGAAGCTCTGCTCTCGCCATGCAGTCATTTGAGCTATTCCGTAACCCGCTTTATTTGGCCGGTCTTCACTTCCTCGGCATACCCCACCAACCTATCGGCTTCCTCATAGAGCGTGCCCACCAACCCCATCAGGGCTATGGCATCGGCATCGCTGAGCTTTTCCGCCAGCTTTCCCAGGTCGATACAGGACTGCTCAAGGTTGAAGGCGATGGCCTTGAGGTCGCGGCGCAGTTGCTGGTTGAGTTTGGTGAGAGACATGGAGCCTCCTATACACTTCGCCTGAAGGATTTGACGAGCTTCGACAGCAGCGAGTCCTGCGGAGAGCTTCCCCGCCCTACTAAGTCTTCCAAGGCTATTGTCGCTTCGAGTGTTCGCTCTCTAAGCAGGCTGAGCCTGGTATGCAGTTCTTTTTTCAGTCGCTTTCGATCGTCAGCAGGCGACAGGTCTATCAGCTTCCCGGCCATGAAAAAATTCAGCTCCATCTGTTGGTCTAGCGTTTCGGTAATCTGCTTGATTGCCTCGTTCATCCCGAGTCCTACTCAGTTGAATCAGCTATCTGGCGTGGAGCCATCACCATAATTTTGGAGCTGCTCCGGCGATGATCAATAAAACTTCTGCAGCGCCTGCACAACTACACCCACGATCCGACAGTTCTCGTCGACCGCCTCGATTGGGTAGCTTGGGTTCAGCGGTTTCAGAAATAGCCGGCCGCCGTCGCTCACGAGTTTCTTGAATGTCGCTTCATTGCTATCCGGCAGCTTGGCCACGACCAGCTTACCTGGCGCGACCTCGGCTTCGGTATCGACCAGGATCAGGGTGCCCTCGGTGATGCTCTGGCCTGCAGGGGCCGTCATCGAGTCACCTTTCACCTTCAGCCAGAACGCCGTGCCTTTGGAGTCGTACTCCGAAAACTCATAGCTGTCCGAGAAGCCGGCCGGGTAGGGCTCTACAGCCTCTGCCCAGGCGCCAGCGGCAACCCAGCTAATTACCGGGTAGCGGAATGATTTGGTGGGCTGGACCGCAACGGAGATGTTCGACTCTGAAGCCTCCCGCTCTTCACCTTCGCCAATACCAAGCCATTCGGCTCGAAACCCGGTCGCTTTCGCCAAGGCATAAAGGTTCTCTGGCCGGAGGCTCTTGCTCTCCCCAGTAATCCATTGAGTGACGGCAGAATTTGCGACGCCGCAAAGCGATGCAATTTCCCCCTTCTTTTTCCCGCTGAGCTGTATGGCTCGGGCAATACGTTCGTGTCTTTCCATGGACCCAATATTAAGTTAACTGAATTTAAGCATGCAGTAGGCAGAAAACGGCGTTGACGCAATAACTTAAGCATGCTGAAATTGAATCAGAGTCGAACGAGGATGCGCAATGAATACGCATGAAGTCGCCGAATTCTTCGGCAGCAAGACAAAGCTGGCATTGGCCCTGGGCATTCGTCCAAGCGCCGTGACCATGTGGGGGGAAACCATTCCCGAATCCCGGCAGTACCAGATTCAGGTTCTCTCCAAGGGGAAGTTTAAGGCCGTAAAGAAGGCCCAGGCAGCCTAAGCGACATCCCTGTGCGCCGCCCCATTGAAGCCAGATTAGAAGAGGGCAGTCCCCATGCAAATGTCCAGTTCCAGACACACCGTACAAACCCGTGATCAGGTGCTGGTCGCCCACGCTGCAAACCAGATCGCGCGCACCAGCCTGAGCCAAGACGATTTCGCCCAGGCACTGAGTCGTGACCTGCACCTGTCGTGCCCGGAGAAGGCGATCGCCAAAGAGGTGCCGGACTTCGCCGCGCTGACCACCCAGAACGATGTGGCCGAGTTTGTGAAGGCGACCGGCCGCTGGCTCAAGCGCGTACAGCGCTGGCTGTCGGGCGATCAGGAAATGCCTTCTTGGCTGGAAGAGTCCTGGGTGAACGCCCTTGAGCCTGAATTCCGCGACCACTGCATCAATGAACTGGCGAGCCGTCATGGCCTGACCGGTGCCCGCCAGATGACCAGCGATCAATGCGCGAACAAAAGTTTCGGCGCGCTGATCCGCGCACTGGGCGACGTGATCGATACCGGCAGCGAAGTGTTTGACGACCAGGTGATGTGCGAACTGGATCTGCCGCACTTGCCGGCGTTCGCCAAGCAGTGCCGCCAGGTTGAAGCGAAGGCAGGGGAGTTGGGGCGCAAGGCTGAGCAGTTGCTCAAGGACGCCCGGCCAAATCTGAAATCTATCGCCTGAATCCCGGGCACAAAAAAGCCAGGTTCGTGGCCTGGCTCATTGCTACTTCAGCGAGGCAATAATGAATACACAATCTATCCCCGTCAATACCCCCAACATTCCCGCGCCACGTTTTTCGCAGTCTGAAAACGTGGCGCGCAACTCCTCAGTAATTCCGTTCGACTTCGACGGCGCCGCGATCCGGGTCATCACCGACAAGCTCGGCGATCCATGGTTTATCGCGCGCGACGTCGCCGATGCCCTGGGTTACTCCAAGCCGGAGAACGCCGTGGCCCGCCACTGCAAGGCCGCGACCACTACCCCGAAACAGGGTGGTGGTTTCATGACCATTATCCCGGAGCGCGACCTGTACCGATTGGTGATGAAGTCCAAGCTGCCGGCCGCCGAGAAGTTCGAAGAGTGGGTGGTGGGCCAGGTCCTGCCGAGCATCCGCAAGACCGGCACCTTTTCTGCCCAGGGCCCGAACAACTCCAAGATCGTCGGCGAGCTGGCAATCCTTGAGTGCTTCGACCGCCTACTGAAGCCCGCACCATCCAGCAAAATGCTGATGCTGGCCAAGATCGCCGCCAACAATGGCCTGGATGCCAAGTTCCTCCCGGGTTACGCCGTGGACGCTGCCCCTGATGCCGTTGGTGGGTCTTCGATGCCGACCAAGGCAATCACCGCCCTGATCAAAGATAACGCCATCGCCAGCACGGCCCGCGCCTTCAACCTTGCACTGGAGGCTCACGGATTACTCAAGATTCTCCATCGTAAAAACTCCAAGCAAGAAATGATCGACTTCTGGTCCGTGACCGAGAAGGGCATGGCCTACGGCAAGAACCTCACCAGCCCTCAATGCCCCCGCGAGACGCAGCCTCACTGGTACGCGGATCGCTTTCTTGAATTGGCCGCAAAGGTCGGGAAGGCCTGACATGCAATACACCGTCACGATTAACCAGGTGAAGGCGCTGGAGTGGGGGCTGAATTCTCAGCAGGCCCTGCTGTTCGCTTTCGTCTATGGCTGCCCGAGCTGGACCAAGCCAATCAAGACTGATGACGGGATCTTCTTCGCGCTGAGCAAGGCCAAGATCATCGAGGAGCTGCCGCTGCTCACTGACAAGCCGGACACCGCTTACCGCATGCTGAAGGCCCTGGAAGAGGCGGGTCTGATTGAGCTTTCCAGCACTTCGAACATCACGCTTTTCCGGCTGACTGAGAAGGCCGTCGAATGGAATCAGAAGCTCGACGGGTCGGAAAAATATCCGACCCCACCCAAGAACAAAGGTCGGAAAATTATCCGATCTACCTCGGATAAATCTCCGAGCAAGATCGGAAAAAAATCCGAGCTAGGGTCGGAAAAATATCCGACAAATCAGGATACCAATCATCAGGGTACCAATCAGGACACCAGTCAGTCCTTGCAGGACGCCACCGGCAAGCCGGCTCAGTCCTGCAGCCTGGTTCTGGTGGTCGATCGCACCGACACTCCTCGGGTTGAGATCCCCACCGACATGCCCGGCCCCAAAGACCAGACCTGCAAAACCTTCAAGGTCTGGGCGAACTACGCCATGGCCTACCGCAAGCGCTACAGCGCCTGGCCGGTGTGGAACGCCAAGGTCGGTGGTCAGCTCGGCCAACTGGTCGACCGCCTCGGCGCCGATGTCGCCCACCACGTTGCCGCCCACTTCCTAAAAACCAGCGATGCCGCCGTTCTGCGCAAGTGCCACAGCCTCAACGAGCTGCTAGCCAACGCCGAGAGCTACCACACCCAGTGGGTGACCGGGCAGCGCATCAACGGCACAACCGCCCGCCAGATGGAACGGACGGAGGCGAATCTTTCCGCGGCGGAGGAGGCCGCCCAGATGGTTTTGGCCAAACGCCAATCAGGTGACCGAAATGAATACCTTTGAAATGAACGACCAGCAGGTCGCTGGGCTTGCCGCCGCCATCTGTGCAACGGCCGAGGCCATGGGCCAGGAAATGAACCCCGGTACGGCGGCGATGATGGCCGAAGACCTCTGTGCCTACCCGGTGCCTGTCGTCAAAGCCGCGTTGAAGGCCTGCCGCTTCGAAGTGAAGGGCAAGCTGGCTATGGCCGACATCCTGCAGCGCGTCCAGTCCTATGACGGCCGCCCTGGAAAGGACGAGGCCTGGGCCATCGCGATGACCACCAACGATGAATTCGAAACCGTGGTGCTGACCGACGAAATTCAGTTGGCTCTCTCCGCGGCGAAACCTGTCCTCGACGCCGGCGACAAGGTTGGCGCGCGCATGGCGTTCATCAGCGCATACGAACGGTTTGTCCGCCAGTCCCGCGAAGACGCTAAGCCGGTCAACTGGCACGTCTCTGTGGGCTTCGATGCCAATCGCCGTATCCAGGCGGTCACCAGGGCTATGGAGTTGAAACGCATTCCCCGTGACCACGGCCAGAAGTACCTGGCAGACCTGAGCGTTGAGCTGATCACCGAGGACGGTCGGGCCATTGCTGGCTTGCTCACTGGCACCGTCACCCGGCCGGAGCCGGCTCTTCGCGCAAGGCTCGAGATCGTGAAGAACTCGATGCTGGAAATGCGCAACGCCAACGAAGAACGGAAGCTCGAAATGCGGATTGAAGCGGCCAATGAGTTGGCAGATCGCCGGGCGCTGCTGATCCGCCAGGCCCAGGAACTGGAGTCACGACCATGAAACGAGCAAACCCAGCACAGCTACGCCAATCCCTTGAGGCGGCCAGCGCCCTGGTCAAGCACGGAATCCGTTTCGTGTGCATGCCGGTGGTGGATGAGGCCGACGGCGTGAACCTTTCGAGCCAGGCCGCCGAGCGCCTGGAGCGCATGGCAGTGATCGCAGAAGCGGCGGAGGTGAGCAATGGCTGAACTCGCCCTTATCCGCACTGCTCACGGTTTAATGCCGGCCACCGAGGCTGATCGTGAGCTGACCCAGAAATGGAAGCTGGGCCAGGTTGTCCATGGCAAGTTCACCCGTATGCGTAACGCCAAGTTCCACGGCAAGTTCTTCTCCATGCTGGACCTGGCGTGGGAGTACTGGGAGCCGGTTGGCGGCCTCGTGCCGCGTCAGGAGATGCGCGGCATCAAGGGGCTGGCCAAGTTCTTCGAGGCGCAGAGTGGAAAGCCTGGGCAGTTGTCGCATGCGGTTGATGCGTACATCACCGGCCTAGAGTCGGCCAGGGCTGAGCGCTTTCCTGCCGTGGACAAGTCCCGCGAGGCATTCCGTGAATGGGTGACGATCGAAGCCGGTCACTTCCACCTGGTGCGAACGCCCGACGGCGTGCGCAAGGAGGCCAAGTCGATCAGTTGGGCGTCAATGGACGATACGGCGTTTGAGCCCCTTTACCGCGACGTGTTCAACGCCTGCTGGCGCCTGGTGCTGTCTGCACATTTTGAAACCGAAGAGGCGGCCTTGAGCGCTGCCGACCAGATTGGGAGTTTTGCATGAAGCGCACAGAGCTGAAGCGCAAGACGCCGCTCCGGTCCGGTGGTATCCAGAGCTGCGCGCGCAGGAAGCGCTGTCCGTCATGCCGCGTGATGTTCACGCCCGTGCGCGCTTCTCAGGCCGTGTGCGGGGAGATCGAGTGCGCCATCGCTCACGGTCAGTCGGAGAAAGGGCAGGCAAGCGCTCGCAAAGCCCTGGCAGATGTCGATCGCCGCGAGATCAAGGTCCGCAAGGAGGCCCTGAAAAGTCGCGCCGACCACCTTAAGGATGCAGAGAAGGCGGTACGCGACTACCGCCGTACCTACGAACTGAGCATCGGCAGCGGCTGCATCAGTTGCGGCGAGTCGCAGGAGTCGATTCTGGCGGCCCAGGGTTGGAAGACTGGCGGCGCATTCGATGCGGGGCATTTCCTCGGTAAGGGTGCCAGGCCAGAACTCAGGCTTGTGCCCAGCAATATCTGGCTCCAGTGCAAAAGCTGTAACGTGGGCTCCTCGAAGTTCGCCCGAAAAGGCGAGACGGTTTCCCAGGGTTTCCGCACCGGCCTCATCTCCCGCATCGGCCTGGAGGCTGTCGAGGCGCTGGAAGCCGACCACGAGCCGCGCAAGGAAACAGTCGAGCAACTGAAAGCCATCACCGCCGAGTACCGGGCAAAGACCAGAGAACTGAAGAGGGCTGCAGCATGACGCAGATTGCGCAAATCACTGGCGGCGCAAGTAGGCCATCAAAGGGCTGGCTGAAGCCTATGTTCCCGATCACGGGCAAGGCCCACTACTTCAATCAGGAAAAGGAATTCGCTGCGATCACAGCGCAAGGCAGGGCATATTTCTGGCGCTCGATCTGCGGAATCGACACGGTAAGCACGGACAAAATGCCGATGTTCGAGCCTGGCAACTGGGATCGCTGCAAAAAATGTGAACTGAAATTGGCTCGGAGGGCCGCAGCATGACCTATCGCAATGTTGTTTCAGCAGTAGTTCGGGCGCTGGCCGCCGAGACCATCAACTCCGCCGGCGGCTGCGACTTCGAGCCCAAGGTGCAGTGCGCCAAGCAGAAGGGGGAGATCGTCGGCAAGGAGGCGGCGTTTCTCCAGGACTGCTGGGTGTTCGGTAGGTTGCACAAATCGCTCACCCCAGCGCACTGGCGGGCGCTGGTGGCGAAGTACTCAACCCATACCGACCGCAAGCATGCAGCGATCGCGGAGCTGACTCGCGTGATGCGTTCGCCTGCGCCGGAGCGGTTCCTGCATTGCGCTGTGGTTACCTGGGCAATGCCTCGGTTGCCAGGCGTGGACGGGAAGCGCTCCACCAACGTCCTACCGGCCGGCTGGTACGAGATGGACAACTGGTCAAACGAACCGCATCCGATTAAGACCCAGGAGCGGTGGAGGCGTGACATTCGCAAGACGCTGGAGCGGGAAGTGGATCAGGCTTTGGTGTCCGCTCAAGCCCTGCTGGATGCGGATGGACTCATTGATACACAAGCCGCTTGACGACGAGTGAGCCAATGAGCCATTATCTGCCCATCCTGTCATTCCTGCGTGTGTAGGAGTTAGGAAAAAAGCCCGGCCACTGTGTCGGGCTTTTTTATGCCTGCCAGAAACGCAAAAGCCCCGACAAGTTCGGGGCTTTTTCGTTGGTGCGAGAAAAGAGAGGGCGACTCCAGGGAGTGTCTGACCACTTCCTGTAGTCACCAGATCGCAGAACCAGCCTGCAAGCCAGCCAAGGCCCCCTTGCTCTCGAGAGCGGGACGGAGCCTAGCAGAAATCAAAAGGCATTGCAGATGTTGAAAGAATTCAGATGCGGTAACTGCAAAAGACTTCTCGCCCGAACGGGTGGGTTTACAGAGCTCCAGATCAAATGTTCCCGATGTGGGACGCTGAATCATGTGAAGGCCGCGAGCCTCGAGCAATCGCCCATGAGCGCCATACGCCCAATATAGAGGCCTGAACTTAAATCAGCTCAGTAACGGAGTTTAAAATGGAAAACGCAAACTCAGCGTCTCAAACCTTGCAAGATCTTTGGACTCAAGTACAACCGGTGGATAACACCGGCATGCTTAGGCGCGTGGTTTTTGCGCAAGGCAAGTTTTATGCGGCTGGTGGCAACGGTCTTCCCACAACCACTCAGCTTGTCAGCGGAGGCGCAACTGGTACAGCGTGGACCAAGCTTATGGGCGCCATCACCTCTGATAGCGGAAAGGTCCTCAACGAGCTGTACTGGAACGGTATTGGGTCATCGCTTCAAGCCCTTTCTCAATCCGGCAATCTGATCTTCGGCAGCGCAGACCACCCTGAAAGGGCTTGGACAAACCTTACGGCAACTGTTCGCGCGTCCGGAGACTTGCAAGGCATTGTGTTTTATCAGCCAATTTACGGCGAGAACTACACCTGGATACTGGTTGGGTCTAACGGTAAAGTCTTTTCCCGTTATGGCGATTGGTCAGGCCAGGTGGAGCGCACTACGACCTTCACTTCTAGCGAGACTGTGTACTGCGTCAACGTCATTGGCAGTTTTGTGTTGATTGCGGGATCGAATGGGAAGCTGCTTAGCGCTGTGAAGATGGCGACGGATAATCCGCAAACATTCACGACCAGAACCAGCACCTTCGGCTATAGCACCATCCTTTCCATGAAGCTTTGCAACGGGAAAATGTTTATCGTTGGTGCGGATGGCAAGATGGCATATTCATCCGATGGGCTTAGCTGGACTGCTGTTGAAGATACCAGTTTCGGTGGAACCATCATCCGCGACATTGCTTACGGTAATGGCAAGTATGTAGCTGTCGGCGACGGCGGCAAGACAGCCGTTTCCGAGGATGGGATCGGCTGGGTTCAGCAAGCCAACACTTTCGCAGGAACCGATATCCGGAGCGTCGCCTACGGCAACGGCAATTTTATAGCTGTTGGTGCAGGCGGCAAGATTGCTTACTGGACTCCATGATCTTCTATCTCCTTGCGTAATAGAGCCCAGCCGTCGCGCTGGGCTTTTTCATTTCTGATTCAGGCTCGCCACAGCCAGGGTGGCCTTTCGGGGGATGCCTGGACGCTGATAAGCCGGTAGTGCAGCGCTACGGAAAAACACCGGCAGCCCGCGTACTCTGTTCACACCTGACTTCCAGAGTGGCGCGAGACCTTGAAGGTCTTTGGCGGACAGGAGGGGAAAGACCCTCGCGTTATGCGGATGGTGATTGAGTGGCCAAAGGTTGAATTGCCGGGTAACGCCGGCTGCGTGGCTAGTTGCTTGAGGTGGTCGCCACGGACCAATACCAAGGGCGCCGCAGGTTCGAGCCCTGTCCATCCGCACCCATTCTAGGTCTCGCCACCGTGCGGGGCTTTTTGCTTTGCGCCGTTCGTCCAGTGTTCGGCACTCGCTGCGACCTACCGACTCCCATGTTTAAGCGCGGATATTCCGAGCGTTTGAACGGAGAGTCAGCATGGACATTGATAAGAGTGCGCCAGGCAACATTTCTCAACAGGAAGTGACGCGCGGCACTGATAACGAGACGGGTCATGATCCGCATCGGGATGGTGATGCGACTCCGCTGCCGCCGGATGACGGCGCACCTCTCGAAGAGGATATGTCGGACGTGGACGCCGCCGATTCAGTTGCGAGCGAGCACCCCGACAACTGATTGAAGTATCAGTCAGCAAGCCCGGCCATCGCGCCGGGCTTTTTATCTGGATTGCGTCCTTACCTGACTAATCCGTTGTACACCTCGGTGGGTGCACCATCTTTCTTGATGACGAGCTTGTTCCCATCAGCCAGTGAGTCAACGCTCTCCGAACAACCGTCAATAGTCGTCTTGCCGTCGACAGACTCTGTTTGAGTGTTGAAGCTAACGGCGTAAGTTGTGGCCGGGCAGCTGTTCCCACCTTCGCCCGTGGAGATCACCAAAACGAATTTATTGGGGCCGAACGCATAGGCTTTTTCGACGCTAACGTATGTGGCGTATTCAGGCTCATCGAGCACTTGCTCCATGATATTCATGACGCCAGCGCGAGATTGGTAGTTGATTTCTTGGCCATTGATGGTGAATGGGCCAATTTCTTCGCCCGAGACTAGTACCGCCTCATAAGCGATGCTGGGTGCAGCTGGCGCTAAATTAACGGGCGGCTTTGGATTGGCTGCGAGAGCCGGCTGTGTATTTGGGCTAACGCATTGGCCACTCTCACAAATGCGGTCGCCTTTGCAGTCCGTGTCCTTGGCGCACTGCGCGGAAACCTGGCTTGCTGGACTGATATTTTCTGCAGGTTTATCACAAGCAGTGAGAGCGAGAGTGAGAAGCGAGAGGGCAAAAATACGCTTCATAGGCGAATTCCTTTTCATGGGTGATGGCATAACAGTATCGCGAATGTGGGGGCGAAAGTCTCTGGCTATAGCCATCCTTGCCTAAAGCGTCTCGCTCTACTTCGTCGTGTTTACAGGCGCCGTGTTATTTGAGCTGCACCTATTCAGGGCCTCGGCATTTGCCGGGGCTTTTTCGTTTTCGGCTCCACCACACCCATCGCTTCGAGCTGGGAGTGCTGCTGGAGCTGATTCAAATCTGCAGGTCATGGCCTGTCATATTCATAACTCCCTGACGGGGAGGAACCGAGATGTCCAACATGCCAGACAAACCAGACACATGGGCGATTGCGCTTGCGTGGTTGAGCCAGCATTCGCCAATCCTCTATGCGGCTGCGCTGTCCTGCGCCATGGCCGTCCTGCGCATCACCTACGGCGGCGGCACTCGGCGCCAGATGCTGGTGGAGGGCGCCATCTGTGGTGGCCTGACGTTGACCATCATCAGCGGACTGGACTTCTTCGGTCTGCCCCAGAGCATGGCCACCTTCGCGGGTGGCTGGGTTGGCTTCCTGGGTGTAGAGAAGATCCGGTCGATTGCTGACAGGGTGACTGACTTCAAGTTGCCCAGTCGCAAGGTCGATTAATCCGCGCCACGTTTTCGAATGCGCCAAATAGTGGCGCGACGTGATACCTATGGGTGAAGTGACGGTAGTGATCAACGGTGTGACGCTCACCATAGGGCAGTCAATGATGCTGAGAATGGCTGTTACCAGCTTCCTCATGCACATGCAGGAAGTTGGTCTAGGCAATGACGAGCACGGCAAGGCCATGGCAGAGGCATACATCCTCAGGGCGTCAGAGGTTTAGGCGCTGCTGACCGGACCTCAACCTGGCCAAGCCACATGCGGTACGTATCAACCCCCGGCTACAAACCCTTCCCCATGATCCTGCTCAGTCAGGCGATGGACCATGTATCGGCACTGGCGTTTGCCAGAAGCATTTGGCCGACTTGCGAGGTGTCCTGAATGAAGGTCGTCGAATTTGGCTGACTACTCAGGAGTAGAAGTTGCTTTAGCTGCCTCCCTTCCAAGTTCGTCGGCGGCAAGTTCAAGATTATCCGTATCGTCCAGCAGCCTGTCCTTGCAGAGGATCGTCGGACGAACCCGGCCTTGAGACGCCTGCACTACCTTCCACTGCGGGGGTGTGCCGTCTTCGGGCTTAGATGGTTCGATTGGCGGCTTCATAGTCCTGCTCCTTGCCTTGATTGATTCTCACCAATACCGGCAACCAGCCACCTTTTCAAGTAAATCGAGATCACCATGACAACCAAGCAACCCGACTGGGAGGCGATCGAACGAGCCTACCGTGCGGGCGTGCTTTCCGTAAGAGAGATCGCATCGTCCTGCGGTGTGTCGCACACCGCTATCCAGAAGCGAGCCAAGGCCAATGGCTGGGAGAGAGATCTAAAGGCCAAGATCAAGGCGAAAGCTGATTCGCTGGTTGCCAAACGAGAGGTTGCCACGCAGGTTGCCAGCAAATCAGTGGAAACCGAGCGAGAGATCATCGAGGTCAACGCTGAGGTCATCGCGAACATCCGTATGGCCCACCGCGGCGACATCTCACGTGGCCGGCGACTCGCAAACAAACTGCTGGACGAATTGGAAGCGCTGACCGATGAGCAGGGCACCATCAAAGAGTTGATCGTCCAGTTGAGGGACGCTGACCACGACGACGGCGATGCAATGGCAGACGTTCTGGCCCTGGCTAACAAGATGGGCGCGCTGCCTTCTCGCACCAAGACGATGAAGGAGCTCGCCGAGACCCTGAAGACGCTGGTTGCCCTGGAGCGCCAGGCCTACGACCTCGACACCAAAGCCGGCAACAGTGACGCCGACGAGCTATCGAAAATGATGGACGATCTATCGAAGGAAGCCTGACATGAAGCCCGAGCACTTGAAGCTGCTCCGGGACAAGTACTGGCGGTTGAACAACCTTTACTTCATCACCGACAAAGCCGGGAAGAAGGTTCGCTTCCGGATGACGGACGAGCAGATCGAATACTTCGAGGGGATGCACACCCGGAACATCATCCTGAAGGCCCGGCAGCTTGGCTTCACCACCGAGTGCTGCATCATCCAACTGGACGCGGCTCTGTTCGAGTCGGCCAAGTGCGCTCTGATCGCTCACACCCTGAACGACGCCAAGCGCCTGTTCCGAGAGAAGGTGAAGTACGCCTACGACAACTTGCCTGCTGATATCCGCGCTGCCAACCCCGCGAGCAACGATGCCGCTGGTGAGCTGGTGTTCAGCAAGGGCGGATCGCTCTACGTGTCCACGTCCTTCCGGGGCGGGACTCTACGGTATCTGCACGTATCCGAGTTCGGGAAGATCTGCGCCAAGTTTCCCCATAAGGCCAGAGAGATCGTCACCGGTGCCTTTGAGGCTGTCGCCACCGATTGCTTCGTCACGATTGAGTCGACGGCGGAGGGCCGGGCGGGCTACTTCTTCGATTACTCGCAGAGCGCGGAACGCCAGCAACTGGCCGGTGTTCCCTTGGGGCTGCTGGACTGGAAGTTTTTCTTCTTCTCCTGGTGGAAGAACAAGGCCTATTGGCTTGACCCGACTGATGTGGTCATTCCGCAGCGCCTAACCGACTACTTCAACGACCTGTTCGCCAAGCACGGAATCGACACGAACCCAGGCCAGCGCGCCTGGTACGCCGCGAAGGAGAAGACGCTCGGCGACGACATGAAGCGGGAATACCCGTCCATCCCTGTCGAAGCCTTCCAGCAGTCGGTCGAGGGTGCTTACTACGCCCAGCAGTTGACGAAGCTCTACGCGCAGCAGCGCATCGGCGTGATCCCGAACAACAGCCACCTACCGGTGATGACCTTCTGGGACATCGGCGTCGGCGACTCCACGGCCATTTGGTTCGTGCGCCAGGTCGGTGAAGAGTTTCACATCATCGACTACTACGAGAACAGCGGCGAAGGCCTGCGGCACTACATGAAGGTGCTCAAGGACAAGGGTTACACCTACTCCGAACACTGGGGACCGCACGACATCGATAACAGGGAGTTCGGCAGTGATGCCAAGACTCGCCGGGAGCTGGCCCAAGAGGGCTATGAGATCGACGGGAAAATTTACAGCATGACATTCGACGTAGTCCCGAAAATTGGCATCAGCGACGGCATAGAGGCGGTGCGGGAGATTCTTCCGCTCTGTGTGTTCGATGAGTCGAAGTGCGAAGAGGGCATCAACTGCATCGAAAACTACCGAAAAGAATGGGATGACAAGCGCGGCTGCTGGAAAGACAGACCACTTCATGACTGGACCTCTCACGGGTCTGATGGGTTCCGGTACTTCGCAGTGGCGAAGAGCGCCAGGAAACCGGCCACCTCTATCAAAATGGGATACGCCCGATGAGCAACGACGTCTCCTTCATGCGGGCGGAATACACGGCAGTGCTGGACCGCTGGGCGACCGTTCGCGATGTCTGCGCCGGGCAGCACCGGGTTGTCGACCGACTGCCATACATCAATGCGCACGATAAGTCGCCGGAGAACGAAGACCGGAACCGGGCTTACCGCGAGCGGGCGGTCTTCAAGAACGCCACTGGGCACACACGTAACGGGTTGCTTGGCCTGGCCTTCCACAAAGATCCGACGCTGACTGTGTCGAAGAAACTGGAATACCTGCAGGACAACGCCAACGGTTCTGGCGTCAGCATCTACCAGCACTCCCAGGGCACGCTTGAAAAGGTGCTTGAGGCCGGACGGCATGGGCTGTACGTCGACTATCACCAGGACGACAGCGTCGGCGGGCACTCGGTGATCCTGTCCTACTGCGCTGAGGACATCATCAACTGGCGCACCGGGATGGTGAACGGGCACAGCGTTCTGACGCTGGTAGTGTTGCGTGAGTCGCCTGAGATCCCCGACGGCTTCGGCTTCAAGACGGTAGAGCAGTACCGGGAACTGGCGCTGGAGGACGACGGTTTCGTTTGCCGGGTCTGGCGCAGGTCTGGGCCGAAAGGTGGCGGGCCACTGGCGGTCATCGAAGAGTTCAGGCCGGAAGGCGTCACTGGGCGTCTCAAGGAGATCCCGTTCACCTTCGTTGGCGCGCAGAACAACGACCCCAGCATCGACGAATCACCGCTGTACGACATCGCCATGATCAACCTGGGCCATTACCGGAACAGTGCTGACTATGAAGACAGTGTCTTCTGGTGCGGCCAGGCTCAACCATGGATTTCCGGCCTGACCGAGCAGTGGGTAAAGCTGCTCGAGGCAAAGGGCGTTTATGTTGGGTCGCGTGCGCCGATGCTTCTGCCCGCGGGCGGCTCCTTCGGTTACGCACAACCCGCTCCAAACACACTGGTCAAAGAGGCCATGGCCGACAAGAACCAGATGATGATCGAGCTGGGCGCGCGGATGGTGGTGGCGTCACTTGCCACCAAGACCGCTACGGAGTCCCGTGGCGATCAGTCGGCTTCCACTTCGGTGCTGGCCGGCTGCGTGGCAAACGTCAGTGAGGCTTACACCCGAGCAATCATGTGGTGCTGTGCCTACATGGGCATCGCTGACAAGAAGGTTGCCTACCAGGTGAATCAGGAGTTCGTCGAGCTTACTGCTGATCCGCAGATGATCACGGCCCTGGTCGGCTTGTGGCAGAACGGCGGATTCGCGAAGGCTGACCTTCGGGCCTACCTGCGTAAGTTGGGCCTGATCGCACCAGAGCGCACTGACCTGCAGATCGACGGCGAATTGCAGGAGCAGAGCGACGGCCTGGGCCTGGACAACGAGGACACACCAAATGGCGGCAAACCGAGCAATCCATGACGCCACCATCCGGCACGCGGTCTTCCTCGAAAAGCTGAAGGCGGGGGAGGTGGGCAAGTTCGCCCCCTTCCTCAAGGAGATCGATCGCTCGATCCGCGACCGGCTGACCCAGTCGGACCTGACCGAGTACAACGTCAAACGCCTTGAGGCGCTGCTGAAAGAGGTGGATAGCCTGCTGCTGGGCATATTCGACCGCTACAGCGCGCAACTGAACCTCGACTTGGTGGATATCGCCAACTATGAGGCAGAGTTCGAAGCGACCAGCCTTACCCGATCGGCGCCGGTTGGGGTTTCGCTGGACGTGGTCGCCCCGACGGCTGCGGCAATCCGAACCGCAGTGCTGACGAACCCGCTCAGCGTGCGCGGCACCGGCGGCGGGAAACTGCTGAAGGCCTTCATCAAGGGCTGGACCGGCGCCGAGCGAGAGCGCGTCACCGGCACCATCCGGCAGGGCTTCTTCGAAGGGCAGACGAACTTTCAGATCATCCGCAACATTCGCGGCACCAAGGCAGCAGGGTACAAAGACGGCATCCTAGCCACCACCAACCGCAATGCCGCCACGGTCGTGCATACCGCGATTCAGCATGTGTCGTCTCAGGCTCGAATGGAGGTGGCCAAGGCCAACACTGACGTCGTGGAAGAAATCCAGATGGTGGCCACGCTGGACAGCAAGACCAGCCAACAATGCCGCTCGATGGACAAGCGCAAATTTCCGGTGGATTCAGGCCCAAGGCCGCCATTCCACCCGAACTGCCGCACCACCTTCATTCTCCTGACCAAGCTCAGCGCGTTGTTCGCCAAGGGCGCTACTCGGGCTTCGGTGGGTGCCAATGGCGGACAGCAGGTCAGTGCCGACCTCGATTACTACCACTGGCTACAGCAGCAGCCGGCAGCGTTTCAGGACGTCGCGATTGGTCCTGTCCGGGCCAGGCTGTTCCGCGAGGGCGGATTGACCGTGGAGCGCTTCACTGAGCTGCAGCTTGATCGCAACTTCGCGCCGCTGACGCTGGTGCAGATGAAAGGGCTTGAACCGCTGGCATTCGAGTGCGCCGGAATTTAACCGAACACATTCAATCAGCCGCCTCCGGGCGGTTTTTTATTGCCTGCAAAGCGGGCGAAACATACCCAAGGGGTGCATCAACGTGGCAGAAGAAAACGAAATCGACCTAGAAAACCCGGCAATCAAGGCCGCTATCGCGACTGCCGTTGAAGCATCCGTTTCGGGTTTGAAAACCAAGAACTCGGAACTGCTGGGTAAGCTGAAGGAAACCTCCGGCAAGCTGACCCAGTTCGAAACCCAATTTGAAGGCATCGACATCGACGCCGTCAAAGGTCTGCTCAGTCGGGCGGGCCAAGATGAAGAAACCAAGCTGCTGACCGAGGGCAAGGTGGACGAGGTCTTCAACCGCCGTACCGAGCGCCTACGTGGCGACTACGACAAGCAGCTCAAGACCATCAGCGAGCGTGCCGAGAAGGCTGAATCCTTCGCTGCCAAGTTCCAG
Source organism: Pseudomonas emilianonis (assembly GCF_023072625.1). Taxonomy (NCBI): domain Bacteria; kingdom Pseudomonadati; phylum Pseudomonadota; class Gammaproteobacteria; order Pseudomonadales; family Pseudomonadaceae; genus Pseudomonas; species Pseudomonas emilianonis. Next base: position 30,831 of record NZ_JAKNRV010000002.1, on the reverse strand, counting down.
GGCAAAGTCCTGGGTGACTCGGTGCGCGGTGCCGCACTGAAAGCCGGCGCACTGCCGGAAGCAACAGACGACATCATCCTGCGCGCCAAAGGCGTGTTCACCCTTAACGAAGATGGCGATGCGGTCGCCGTTGATGAATCCGGCCAGGTCATCCTCGGTAAAGACGGCAAGACCCCTTTGACTCCGCTCGAATGGGCTGAGTCTCTGCGCGAAAGCGCACCTCATCTGTGGCCAAGGGCTTCAGGGACATTTGCCCCGGGCGGGGGTGGCGGCAAGGCTGCATTCAAGCGCTCCGAAATGACCTCCGAGCAGAAGCGCGACTTCCAGCGCAAGCACGGCCAAACCGCATATCTCGCATTGCCCAAGTAAGGGGATTGACCCATGGCTACAACCGTAAATAGCGACCTGATCATCTACAACGATGAGGCGCAAACCGCATACCTGGAGCGCGTACAGGACAACCTGGATGTGTTCAACGCATCGTCCAACGGCGCGATGGTACTGGACAACGAACTGATCGAAGGCGACTTCCGCAAGCGCGCCCTCTACAAGTTGAACGGCTCGCTGGAGCACCGCGACGTCAACTCTGACGGCAAGGTAACTGCCAAGAAGATCAGCGCTGGCGAAGCTGTCGGCGTCAAGGCTCCCTGGAAGTACGGCCCGTACCAGACCACCGAAGAGGCGTTCAAGCGCCGTGGTCGTCCGGTCGAGGAGTTCTCCCAGATCGTTGGTGCCGACGTTGCTGACGCGACCCTGGAAGGCTTCATCCAGTACGCGACTGCTGGTCTGCGCGCTGCCATCGGCTCCAACGCCGACATGGTGGTTTCGGCCAACATTGAAACCGACGGCAAGAAGACGCTGACCCGCGGCATGCGCAAGTTTGGCGACAAGTTCGGCCGTATTGCTTTGTGGGTCATGCACTCCAGCGCCTACTTCGACATTGTCGACGAAGCGATCACCAACAAGATCTACGAAGAAGCTGGCGTCGTGATCTACGGCGGCCTGCCTGGCACCCTGGGCAAACCGGTACTGGTGACCGACACCGCGCCGGCGGACGTGATCTTCGGCTTGCTGCCAAACGCCGTGACCATTACCGAGTCTCAGGCCCCAGGCTTCCGTTCGTATGAAGTGAACGACGAGGAGAACCTGAGCATCGGCTACCGCGCTGAAGGCACCGTGAACATTGATGTGCTGGGTTACAGCTGGAAAGCAACCACCGGCGGCTCCAACCCAACCCTGGCCGCAGTCGGTTCTGCTGCCAACTGGATCAAGCATGCGGGCAGTAACAAGGTCACCGCTGGAGTGATGATCACGCTCACAGCAACGCCTCCGGTCACTGGCGGCTAAGCCTCAAACTCAACGCGCGGTCAGCGATGGCCGCCTTGGAGAAACACATGGAACTGACTTACAGCAATCAATTGAACGGCTTCGACCCGGAGAAGCGTTACCGCAATCCCGAACACTTCGATAAGCCGGAAGCTGGTGTCACCAGTGTGCTGGTGATTGGTGATTGGCCCCGCGTAGTCGACGCTTATGAAGCGGCCGGCATCGACGTGTCGGTGAAGGAGGCGAAGCGGGTGCAGATTGTTGGTGTCGCCAACCAGGCCGAACTAGAAAAAGTCATCGCGGCTTTGCGTGCTGAACATGGATCGATCCAGAACCTTGTTGATGGTCTGGATGCTGGAGAGATTCACCGTCCCGAGTCAGGCGAGCTGGCGTTGCGCTTGTTTGAAGTGCTGGGCACCATTCATGGGTCGGTTGGCGAACTGACCGCTGAGCGTGACGGCCTGCTCCTGACGATCGACGAATTGCGCGGTGAGATCGAAGCGCTGAAGAAGACCGCCGTCACGCCGCCGGCTGATGAGGCTGGAGAAATCGCCGCGCTGAAAGCCAAGCTCGATGAGGCCAAGGTCCAGTACCGGGCCAATGCCTCAAAAGAATCCTTGGAAAAGCTCGTCGCTGATCTGCCCAAGGCGTGATACTGCTGGCTGCCGGTGACCCGGTGGCCAATCTTCAAACCATTCCAGCGAGTTGACGCATGACACTCATCATCGAGGACGGTACCGGCAAGCCTGACGCCGAAAGCTATGCGAGCGCCGAGGACCTGGCCATGTATTCCGTGAAATTCGGCACGGTCATCCCCGCAGGCGTTCCTCAACAGGAAGCGTTGTTGCGCCGGGCCGCCTTGGCGATGGATGGCATGACCTGGAAAGGACGCAAAATGAGCAGCGAGCAGGCCTTGTCCTGGCCGCGCCGGGAAGTGCTGCTGGATCATGAGATCAAGCCGAACAACTACTTGCCAGCGCGCATCCAGTACGGCCAGATGGCCCTGGCCGCCGAGATCCATCAGGACGATATCGACCCGGTAGAAAAGCGCAAAGGTGCGGTAACGCTGGAGCGTGTCGAAGGCGCGGTGACTCGCGAGTACGCGACTATCCCGAACACCAGCGGCCGACTGTTGCCGGCGGCGCCTGATCGACCCAGTGCTACGCAGTTTTCCGACTATTTGCAGCGGCGCGGACTATTTGCCGTTAGGGCCTAGAATGGGCACCTGGAAACGATCTTCGATATTCTGGCCTGGTGATGGATGGAGGCAGTTGATTTGCTCATAGATCTAATTTCACTAGCTTTGATTTTAACGGGGATCACAGAGTGGTTTTTTCTGTGGCTGATTCTGTTTTTTAGCGCATCAGTGCGGAACCAAAGTTTGCATCGAAGCAGGCGACGAATGATTGCGTTATGCAGTCTGCCTTTGATTGCACTGTTTCAGGCGGTTATGTCGTACAAGTTTTACGACGATAGCCACAGCAATTGGCTGATTGCTTTGTCTGCGGCCGCAATTCCTGCATTTGCTCTTCTATATTTGCGTGCTTTCTTTTTAAAGAGATCAGACTTTACCCACTAGAACTTCTGGAGAAATCATGGCCACCTTCTACGATGAAATGGCCGTGATGGCTCTGGAGATGATCACAGAGTTCGGCCAGCCCGTGACCATCAGCAAGACGGAGCCGGGCGAGTACGACCCGGAGACGGGCGGCGAAGCGCCAGGCGCAACTGTCGAGCAAATTGCCCAGGGCATCCTGCTCGACTTTACTGGCCAAGAATTCCAAAACAACAGCCTGATCAAACAGGGCGATAAGAAGCTCAAGATCGCCGCGCAGGGTTTGGCCTGGGGCCCCGGCCTACTCGACAAAGTTCTGGCCCAGGGCCGCACCTGGTCAATCGTTCCGCCGCTGAAAGAAGTGAACCCCGCCGGCACGCCGATCCTGTATGAGCTGCAGGTGCGGTCATGAGTCGCGCGGGTGCTGGGCAGTCCGGGAGTTTTGCGTTGAGCCTGGCCGAGTTCGCCGCCCAGACCAGCGAGGCCATCGACGCCAGTGTGCGCGAGATCATCATCGAGGTCGGCAGCAGCCTGATCCGCATGTCTCCCGTAGGTAACCCGGAGATCTGGGCGCAGAACGCTGTGGCGACCCAGTACAACAAGGCCGTCGACGATCACAACAGCGCACTGCGCAGTGATCCGGCCAACCTCACGAAGGGTGGCAGGCTCAAGAAAGGCCGCAAGCTGAACGACGGCATGGACATCATCGCACCGGAAGGCTACGTCGGCGGACGGTTCCGCGCGAACTGGCACATCTCGCTTGGCGTGGTAGAGAGCGTCACCTTTGATGAGGTTGACCCGAGCGGCGCCGAAACCACCGCCGCAATGGTTGCCGCGATGAGTGATTTCACCGCCGGCCAGATGGCCTACATCATCAACAACTTGCCCTACGCGATCCCGCTGGAGTTTGGTCATTCGACCCAGGCCCCCGGCGGCATGGTTCGGGTAACCGTGGCTCGCTTTCAGCAGATCGTGCTGGAGGCCATCAGGAACAACCAGGTATGAGTCATGCCATCATCGCCTCGATCTACGAGGCCAAGCTGATCGCCTGGAACGCTGCCAGGTCGGAGAAGCTGAAGATCGTCTTCGAGAACACCGCCTATACGCCGGCGGCGGGCGAGACTTACCTTCGCGCCTTCACAATCCCGGGTGACACCGCGAGCAACACGCTCGGCGGCGATCACCGGCTCTACACCGGCGTGTTTCAGGTGAGCATTATCGCGCCGGCGGGCACTGGGAAGACCAAGACCAACCCGATTGCGGCTGAGCTGATCAGTCTGTTCCCGGTTTATGGTCGAGACACGAAGGGTGAGGTGACCGTCACCACCATGTCACCGGTTGACCCTGGTCCTGGTATCACTGGCGATTCCACCTATACCGTGGCGGTCTCGTTTTCTTACCGCTGCGACACCAACTGATCCCGCCCATTGGGCAACCCCAGAGACCCGCCCTTGAGCGGGTCTTTTCATATCTGCAAAGAGGAAATACCCCATGGGCTACAAACTCCCGAACGGCGGCACCTTCCAGCACGCCGCAACCTACGCAGCCGCGCTGCCGTTCGCTATTATCAGCAATGCCGCCGAGGCCGTGGCCACTGTTGTAGGCGGCACCATCGCTGCCGGCGATATCGTCCTACTCACCTCTGGCTGGAGCAAGCTGGACAGCAAAGTGGTGCGCGTGAAGGCTGCCACTGCGACGGCGATCACCCTGGAAGGCATCGACACCACCGACACGCAGGTTTTCCCAGCGGCAGGCGGTGCGGGCACCATGCGCAAGGTGCTGACCTGGGTGCAGATCCCGCAGATCTCCGACGTTGCGTTCTCTGGCGGCGAGCAGAACTACCTCGACGTGGTTTTCCTCGAGGATGACCAGGGCAAACAGATCCCCACCGACAAATCGGCGGCAAGCATGGTGCTGACCATCGCTGACGACCCGGCCCAGGCGTTCAACAGCGTTCTGCTGAAGGCTGACGCCGGCAAGCAGATTGAAGCAGCGCGTCTCAACCTGCCCGGCAATGACACGCTGCTGTACGGCACTTACACGTCGTTCTCCAAACAGCCAGCGGTGTCCCGTAACAACCTGCTGACCCGTACCGTCAGTTTGGCGTTGCAGGCTGAGCCGACCCGCTACCTGACTGCGGCGGTGTAACCCATGGCTAAGATCCGTATTGCGCAAAAGGCTATGTTCAGCGCGCCCGTGCTGATCCCGATCGTCGGCAGCGAACCCGAGAAGGTCGAGTTCACTTTCAAGTACCGGGATCGCACCGAGCTTGCCGCTCTGTTCGATGAATGGAACGAGGCGCGGAACAAGGCGCGGGCCGAGCTGGGCGACAAGCCTTCTTGGTCGGAAGTGGTCGCCGTGGACACCGAGCAGCAAACCCAGCAGATCAAGGACCTGGTAGTCGGCTGGGGCTTCGATGACGAATACAGCGACGACAACATCGTCGCATTCGTGAAGTCCTGCCAGGGTGCCGCCGAGGCGGTCGTTAAGGCCTACGAAGGCGCATACAGCCAGGCCCGCCTGGGAAACTGACTGACGCCGCCCGCGCGATGTACTCGCCGAGCGTGCCCGACACGATTATCGGTATGTTCGGCCTTGCCCCTGGCGACCTGGTTGAAGAAGTGGAGGTCTGGCCCTGCAACTGGCCGGCCTTCCTCCTGTTCAACAGGATGTCCACTCAGTGGCGGGCAGGCACCGGCGGCGCGATCGGTCTCGACTACAGCAGCATCCGCGACGTGGCCGGCTTCCTCGGCATCAAGAAAAAGAAACTCGCTGAAATCTTCCCTGACCTCCAGGTGTTGGAAGGCGAAGCCCTGCGCGTCATGGCGGAGGAAAGGGAAAACAGCCCGTAACCACGGGCATTTATTCAAGGTGAGTCGATGAACATTGCAGAACTCGGCGTCAAGATCGACTCGGCCGATGCGATCCAGGCCAAAACAAGCCTGGATGAGATGGCGAAGGCTGGCGGCCGGGCCGAGCAGTCCGCCGTCTCGCTGATGAACGAAATGGAGGCGCTGGAAAAGTCGCTGTCCACCAGTGCCAAAACTACCCAGGACCTGGCAAAGCAGCGTGATGCTCTCGCCAAGCTGACCAAAACCGGCGCCTATGGCGAGGCAGAAGCGGCGAAGATCTCCGCGCAGCTCGACAAGCAGCAGGTGGCCCTGGCCAAGTCCGCTCTGGATGAGCAAAAAGCTCTCAACAGCTTGTTGGGGGCAATTGACCCGGCCCGCGCGGCGCTGGCGAAACTCGACACTCAAGTCGAGCAATTGGGCAAGCACTTGGACGAAGGGCGCCTGAGTCAGGACGACTACAACAAAGCCCTGGGCAATATCGACAAGGACTACGCCAAGCTCGAAAAGACCACCACCGGCTTCGACAAGCTGCGCCTCGGAACCCGTCAGGCGCAGGAAAACGTTATGCAGCTCGGTAACGCCCTGTCGTCGGGTGACTGGGGTAGTGGCGTGCGCGCCGTTGCACAGTTGGGCGCCGGCGCAGGAGCGGGCGCTGCCGGGTTGCTCGCCATCCTGGGGCCGCTGGCACTTGCAACGGCTGCTGTTGGCGGCCTCGCATACGCCTACTACAAGGGCAGCGAGGAGCAGGACAGCTACAACAAGTCGCTGATCCTAACCGGCAACTACGCGGGGGTGAGTGCAGGCCAACTGGGCGATATGGCACGGCAGGTGAGCGCAACGGTCGGCACCACCGGCCAAGCCGCCGCCGTGCTGGCGCTGCTGGCTGACAACGGCAAGATCGCCGGCGACAGCTTCACGGGTATCACCCAGGCTGCTGTGTCGATGCAGGAAGCCACGGGCAAGGCTGTGAGCGAGACAGTTGCCGAGTTCTCCAAGCTGGCCGACGACCCGGTCAAGGCGTCCGCCGCGCTGAACGACCAGTACCACTACCTGACTGCCTCGGTTTACTCGCAGATTGCTGCACTGGAAGAGCAGGGCGACCACGCCGGCGCCGTGAAGATGGCCACCGAGTCTTACGCTGACGCGATCAACGAGCGCACCCCGAAGATTCTGGAGAGCTTGAGTTATTGGGAGAAGGGTTATAACGCTGTCGCCAAGGCGGCGGACTATCTAAAGAATGTTGGTCGCCCAGATATTGGTGCTGATATTGACTTGGCGCGCCAATATCTTGCAGACGCCCAGGCTGGCAATGTCGGAATCTTCCAAAACCAGAAGGAGATGGTTGAGCTCTATACCAATCACCTGAACATGCTGGAGGATCAGCGCGACGCAGAAGCTGATATCGCCAAGCAGGAAGGCGAGCGTGCTAAGGCGCAGCAGTCCGCCGTCACTTCGATGGCGAAGGTCGATGCACTGACCAAGTCATCACTGACAAACGAGCAAAAACGGACAGAAGCTCTCAAGGACTACAAGAAACAGCTCGAAGACATCCGCAAGGTCGACCCGAAGGATTCTCGCCTAGATCAGGCGGCGATCGACAAGAACATCTCCAACATCAACGACAAGTTCAAAGACCCCAAGGTCTCCAGCTCTCAGGTCGACCTGACCGGCTTCAACGACGCCAAGAACAACCTGGCGGCCATCGCCGCTGACTACAAAAACTACCAGAAGGAACTGGACGCAGCGCAGAAGGCCGGCCTGGTATCCGAGGCTGACTATCTGCTGCGCCGCCAGGCCCTGATCGGCAACGAGCGCGATCAGGTGACGGCAGCCTACGAGGCGGAAATCACCGCGCTGGAAGCCGCCAAGGGCAAGAAGACTACGTCGGCCGCGCAAAGCATTCAGCTTGACCAGAAGATCGCTGACGCGCGCGCAGGGATGGTCAAAGCGCAGAAGGATGCCGATAGCCAGCTTGAGGTGCTGGCGACCAACGAGTCCGGGCGGCTAGCCAAGCAGGAGCGCGCGATCAGCACCTACATTCAGGCGCTGGGGCAGCAGCAGCGAGCCTTGGAGCTGGCTGGCCAGCGCGCAGTCCTTGGCGTGGGCCAGGGTGATCGCCAAAACGCGCTCAGCGGGGAGCTGAACAGCCAGCAAGACCGGTTTGCTCAGCAGTCCCTGGAGTTGGCCAACCAGAAGTCCGACCCGTCGCGGAACATGTCGGAGGAGGAGTTCAAGCGTAAATCCCAGGCGCTCGTCGATGCGAATAAGGCGGCGACCGACCAAATCCGGCAGAACTACGCGGATGTGGAAGCCGCCCAGGGCGATTGGACGAAGGGCGCGACGGCAGCTTGGGACAATTACCTGGACTCGGCGCGAAACATCGCCGGCCAGACGAAAAGTCTGTTCGGCAACGCCTTCAGCTCAATGGAAGATTCGCTGGTCAACTTCGCCGTTACAGGCAAAGCGTCGTTCGCGGACTTCACCAAGTCGATTTTGGCGGACATGGCGCGCATTGCGACACGTCAGGCCAGTTCCGCTTTGCTGGGCAGCCTGGTGGGGGCTGCGGCGAGTTACTTCGGCGGCAGTGCCGCCGGCGGCAACGGGCTGGCCGCTGGATCTGCTGGCGCTACATCTTCCAACCTTGGCGCTTCAGCGGGGGGCTACTCGGGCAGCTACTTCCCGCAAGCCATGGGCGGCGCCTGGTCGGGCGGGGTGCAGATGTTCGCCGACGGCGGCGCGTTCACCAACTCCATCGTCAGCAAGCCAACCTCGTTCGGCATGGCGAACGGCAACATGGGTATCGCTGGTGAGGCCGGTCCAGAGGCGATCATGCCGCTGACCCGAACGTCCAGCGGCAAGCTCGGCGTTATGGCCATGGGCGGTGGCGGGGCCGGCGCAACACAGATCAATGTCGAGGTTCATATCGACGGAGACGGCAACGCATCGTCCTCCGCCGACGCGCCTGGCTACGACATGTTTGGCAAGGAGCTGGCGGCTTTTGTTGAGCAGAAGTATCAGCAGCTACGCAACAAGGATATGGGCCAGGGCGGCGTCATCAACAAAGCAATCAAGGGGCGCTGATGGCAATCGAACGATTCACCTGGGCAACGGAAAAGGGCGCGGAGGGTGATGTGACTCAGCGCGTCCGGACCAAGCAGTTCGGCGACGGGTACGAGCAGTCGGTCGAGGATGGTCTCAACAACCAGTCCCAATCCTGGCCGCTCACGTTCACCGGCGCCAAGGCTCGTGTTCTGGAAATCAAGGCCTTCCTCGATCGGCACAAGGGCGCCAAGGGCTTCCTGTGGGAACCCCCGCTGGGAGTGCTTGGCCTCTACAAGTGCAACGGCTACAAACCGGTTCACCGCGGCGGTCAGGTCTACGCCATCACCGCCACCTTCAAGCAAACCTTTCATCCCTGAGGCCTATCCATGGCACTGATCACGGACATCCAGAAGCTAGAGCCCGGTGGCGAGATTCGCCTGTTTGAAATTGACGGGACTGAGTACGGTGCGGATTACCTGCGCTTCCACGGGCACGCGATTCCGCACACACCTGAAGAGCTGCTGGCCTACGAGCATTCGGAAGAGGATCTGCCGGCGAAGTCGATCTGGTGGCAGGGCGAAGAGTACGCGGCCTGGCCGGTGCAGATTGAGGGGATTTCCTCGAGTAGCGACGGCACTGCCTCACGGCCGACATTCGCTGCCGGCAACGTCAACGGCCGCGTCACGGCGTTGTGCCTGGCCTTCGAGGACATGCTCAAGTTCAAGCTGACGGTTCGCGAGACCCTGGCCCAGTACCTGGACGCCGCCAACTTCCCCGACGGCAACCCGACTGCAGACCCGACGCAGGAAGCGCTGGAGATCTGGTACATCGACCAGAAAACCAGTGAGGACAGTGAGGCCGTGGTCTGGGAGCTGTCTTCCCCGGGTGAGATCGACAACCACGGACTGCCCGGCCGGCAGATGACGACGTTTTGTCACTGGAGCATGACAAACGGATATCGCGGGGCTGATTGCGGCTACACCGGCGCTGCCATGTTCGACGACGAGGACAACCCCACGGATGACCCTGCCAAGGATCAGTGCAAGGGCTGTCTGTCGTCGTGCAAGTTGCGCTTCGGGGAGAACGAAGAATTGGGATTTGGGGGATTTCCAGCAGTGAGCCTCGTGTCCAGATCATAGTAGAATTGCCTTGTGGCTATGGCATGCAACCCGAAAAGTCGACACCTAACCGACCTGCCACTCTTCTTCAGTTGGGTCTCACGCTTTAGGGGTGTGATTTGAAGATGAAATACCCAAAAGATTTGGTGGGCTTGCAGTTCGGCAGGCTCACGGTGATTAGCCAAGCGCCAAACTATAGACCCTACAGGGTCAGTCTTTGGAACTGCCAGTGCGTATGCGGCAATTCCCGAGTCGTCCAAAGATCTGCGCTCGTATGTGGCGTGCAGGTGTCTTGCGGCTGCTTTATGAGGATGCGCGTAAAGGAAACCCACACCAGCCACGGGCTACATAGGCACTCTGCCTACGGCACATGGAAAGCGATGATCGATCGCTGCTACAACCCCGATTCCAAAGATTTCAAAGATTATGGAGGTCGAGGCATTCAGGTGTGTGATGAGTGGCGAGACATTGCAGGTTTCGTCGCTGGGATGGGAGCGAAGGAGAAAGACCAGAGCATCGATCGGCTTGATGAGAATGGCGATTACGAGCCAGGAAACTGCCGATGGACTGATGCGCTCGGCCAGGGCGAGCATAAGCGGAACAATGCGATTGTCGCGCGCCTTGGTAGCCAGAAGCATATCGCCGGTGTTTGGCGCGAGGCGGGCATAAAAGAATCTACGTTCTATAACCGCCTCAATGCTGGGATGACTCCTGACGAAGCTGCTTCCTTGCCTGTACGCAAGCACAACGCTACAGCGGTGATCGATGGTGAGGAGCGCACACTTGTAGAGTGGGCAAAAATTGCTGGGGTCGATTCCGCCACCATGCGCAATAGAGTGAAGGCCGGGATTGTAGGTAGAGCATTACTTGCCCCACCGCGATCCAGAAAAATATCTGCTTAACCCAAGGGCGCTACGGCGCCCTTTTTAGTGGGCACGAATAATGCGCAAACACATCATTGCGGCGATCCAGGCGCACGCGGCAGCGGAGTATCCCCGCGAGTGTTGCGGGCTGTTGTTGGCCATAGGGCGCGCGCAGAAGTACTTCCCGTGCCGGAACATCGCCACGGAGCCGAACGAAGAGTTTCGGCTTGATCCCGAGGATTACGCTGCGGCAGAAGATTTGGGCGAGGTGATCGGGATCGTTCACTCGCATCCGGACGCCACCAGCAGACCATCACCGCATGACCTGGCCATGTGCGAGGCCACAGAGCTGCCCTGGCACATTCTGAGTTGGCCCGAAGGTGACCTCAGGTCGATCACGCCAACGGGCAGCACGCCGCTGCTCAATCGCCCATTTGTTCATGGGGTTTGGGACTGTTGGGGTATTTGTGCCGAGTGGTACAAGCGCGAATGGGGTCTGGAATTCGAAGCCTTCCAGCGCGCCGATGGCTGGTGGGAGAGCGCAGAGAACGCAAGTCTGTACGAGGCGAACTATGAGGCCGCCGGCTTTGTACGCGTCGACCGGCCGCAGCGGGGCGATTTGATCGTTATGCAGGTCGGGCGCACGGCTCACCCTAATCATGCGGGGATCTACCTAGGCACTGACCCAGCGCTACCAGGGGAAGAGTTGGGCACCTTCGGCCCAGGCCCTTTCCTGCTGCACCACCTGTACGGCAGGCCGTCCGAGATCATAGTTTTTGGCGGACCGTGGCATGACCGAACGCGCCTGATTCTCAGGCATCAAGATGGAAAACAACCAACATGAAGCGGCAGGGCCGCAGGAGAGAATTATGAACCAGCCCTTTGAGGTCACTGCTGACGGGCAGGTGCGCATTGTCGGAGCTGTAATTCGCGACAATGCGCAGGTGGGGGTTAGCGGGGTCTAGCTCCCACGCCGTTCTTGATTGCTTGTTCAACATTGCTCAGGTCACCACCTACGGCATCCAGAGGAAGAACATAGGCGGCCTTATCCGCGCCGTCTTGAACTGCGTTCTTGAAAAAATTGACGTACTTTTGCAACTCGGCCGCATCGTAGTCCGGACGGGAGCGCAGATACAAAGATACAGCGCCTAAAGCTGCGACTACGCCAGCCTCAAATGATGAAACAGGGGTTTTGCTCACATTGACCTCCAGGTCATAAACGCGCCGATATTGGCGCAACCCCAGTCCTTGGGCTTGCAGGCGAAGGACTGGGTAATCCTTCTATTCATTTCTCACTGCCCACCCGGCAGAAGGAGGGCTGTATGCAGCCAAGCCGGCGCTACATGCTGACCATTCACGACCTCTTCGCCATTACCGACGGCGTTCTCTGCGGTGCTGAAGCCGAGATCGCCATTCTGGATGGCGGTGTCGAGATTGATCGCATGAAATTCTCCGGCAAGTGCCAGAGCAAGGATGGCTATCGCCGTGCTTACAAAGGGAAGCCCGGGCTGACAGCGCAACTTGTCTCTGGGCCTGGTCGGATTAGCTTCCAGGCGTCCTCTGCCCCGGTACTCATTCCGGCGGTGTAAGCCCTCCGATAAAGTCATCTGAGCCGAGCTTGTGGGAGCCATATTCAACGATGTACCCATCATTCAATTGTGCCGCTTGAGCCTCGGCTACTGTCTTGCTGGGGTAGACGTCGACGAGATGCCAAGGGCCAGGACGGTCCTTTAAGACTGCCCAGCCCAATACCCAGCCTTTATTGTCTGGATCTGCTGGGAGGTTCTTTGTAAGACTTCTGATCGACATGACCATTCCTTGGCTGGGTGAAGGCAAAAGGCTACTACTGCAAGCCCAGACCCAGTTACTGTTGTTCCATCCACGCTGGATGCCTGGACAGGAAGCGAACGGAAGAATGCGGCGCTAAGGCAACACACCAGGACGTAGCGCTGTGGACAAATCAGGAGAGCGGTTCGAGCATTCCTTAATGCTGAACCGCTGCTTCAGCGAGTGAAGATTCGGCCTCGTAAAAATTTTCTTCTGCCCTCTTGAAATTTTTTTCGACCAACATAAATTTTTATCACGCGACGCCGAATGAGGGTCGCGCACTTAATCACTTGGATTTAATCAGGAGATTTTGAGATGGCTACTACCCTTTCGCTGGCCCCTTTGTTCCGCCAATCTGTTGGCTTCGATCGCTTCAATGACCTGTTTGAGTCGGCGCTTCGCAGCGAGACTCCGAATACCTATCCGCCTCACAATGTGGAAAAGCACGGTGATGACGAATATAGAATTGTCATCGCAGTAGCTGGGCTCACAGAAGCGGATCTGGATATCCAGGTCGAGAAGGGTGTTTTGACTGTCGTAGGTGACAAGCGCGAAACTGAAAATGAAGTCACCTATCTGCATCAGGGTATCGCGCAACGAGCATTTCGGTTGTCGTTCCGACTGGCAGATCACATTGAAGTACGCGGTGCTTCGATGAACAACGGGCTGTTGAGTATCGACTTACTGCGCGTGGTGCCTGAGGAAGCCAAGCCGAAGAAAATTGCTATCGGTAGCGAAGGTACTTCCGAGCTGCGTCAGGTTAGCTTGCAGTAACTTGGCGGTATCAAAAAAGGCGCTCTTAGTAGCGCCTTTTTTGTTTTTTTGTACTCGGATTTAAGGCTTAGCCTCATGTGCAGAACGTGCGACCTTCTGGAGCCGTTTCCTTGATGCTACAGTCCCGCCAAACCAAAGAGGGAACGACATGCGCATGGCGTGGAATTTGACCCCGGACGGGTTGACACATGGATAGGCTTGATCGCTTAAACGATCTGCTGCGCGAGCATGATTGTGTTATGTCGATCAACATCAAATTCGACGATTTCAAATACGATTTGGTTTTGGTGCTTTCTGCCAATGGGTCAGATTTGGATGCGGTGACACTGACTTTTCATGATGTCAGCGCTCTTGATTTGAGCGGGTTTGGTGGTGGGCTGACCCAGTTCATGCATCTTGAAGCCGCTCGTGTAGATAACGGGCTCGACAGAATTCGCTATGAAATGAGAGATGTGAATGACGAGAAGATATCGTTCAAATTCTTTACTTTCGGCGGATCAATTTTTTAGGAGCAAGCATGCGGATTTTGATAGCGGCGGTAGCGGTTTAGGAGCTTCAAGATGGGATTCGCAACGACGCTCTGGGAATGGTATGGGCAGGGGGAGTTCAAGCGGGTACTCGCCGTTTGTGAAGTATTTCCTGCTCTGGAATTCTTGGCGATGAGTGCAGATGAGCAGCGAGAAGCTATTCCTGACTGCCCTGCATGCGAAGCCTGGTCCATGACAATGTTGCCGTTGAACGAGACCTTGGCGGCCTGTGGTAATGCCATGCCAAGCGAAGTAGAGCGCGGCCTCCAAAACCTCTGGCAACTATGTAATGGCCTGTCTGAAGACGCTTTCCATTGTGGCGACCGGTTGATATTCGATCATCAAGATTGGACGTCTATTCGTGAGTCCGCTACAGACCTGCTCCGGCTGATGGAGCGTCTGGAGATGACCCCTTATCTAAATGAACTGACGGTTGATTGCCATAACGAGGTAAATGGGTACGTTGCTGCAAAGCCCGAACGTTCTTAACATCCACGAAAAAAAGAGCCGAGCCAAGCCCTGCGCTGGGCTTTTTGCATCTGGCAGTAAATATCGGTACTACTGAAAACTCAATCGAACATGATATCGTTTTGCCTCTAACAGCGGAGGTAGTAGATGAAGGTCAAAAATTGGACGGGCTGGGAGCCGGAGTGGCTCAAACTGACCGAGCACTATCTGGATGCCCCGGCCGTACCAGGTGCGTATCTAATCTGCGCCGATAGAGCTATCCACCGCGCCGTAGGCGTCGATGATAATGGCGTCCTGACTATTGGCGAGTCGGATAATTTGAGGCGCCGCCTCGCTGCGTTTGTTCGATGCGCCAAAAATCCTGGAGCCGCTGGGCATATGGCCGGCTGGCGCTTCAATTACGCGGCTTTCGAGAAGGTTTTTCCATTGGAAACTCTCTGGGTTAGCTGGCATCCGACTGTTGATAAAGCCACAGCTTACGCAAAGGAAGGAGAGATGCTTGCACTCTACTTGGCCTAGCACTATGAGCTGCCTCCCCTGAACTACAAGTTCAACTGGCCCAAGCTTGAAGGCTAACAGCGCTGGCTGCTCGGGTGGCGCCGCGCTACAGTCGCTCCTTTCAGGGCAAGGAAGAATCATGCGGATTTTGATAGCGGCGGTAGCGGTGGCGATGCTGGCGGGTTGCACAACACCTGGCGACCTCAAAGGCGGAAAGGCAACCATTAGCGCCTCGTCGAGTAAGGCGCCGAAACAATATGCCCTCTGCGTCATGCCCAAATGGCAGGATGCTCGCTCAGGAGCCACGATGGCCGAAACCTCGACTGGTTATAGGCTCATCGTTGCTACGGACTCGACGGCCGAGGAGCTTCTTGAGGTTAATCAATCCTCAAATGGCAGCAGCATCGCGCTTTATCAGCGATTGTCCTGGGCGCCCGGTTACGGTCGATCAGCCATTGAAAAGGCAGTTCGCGACTGCCTGTAACGAACAACTACATCAAGCCGCCTTCGGGCGGCTTTTTCACGTCCGGAGAAAACTATGGCAGCGCTCGCAATCGAATACCAGCCACTCACCACCATCCTGCTTTTCGGTCAGCTACGCCAGTTCGGTCGCTCCTTTAAACTTTCGGTCAGAACGACCGCCGAGGCGATCAAGGCCCTCTGCGTGCAGGTTCCTGGCTTCGAGCGGTTCTTGTCGAATGCGAAGTCTCGAGGGATTGAGTTCGCGGTGTTCAGGGGGAAAAAGAATATTGGAGAGGGCGAGCTCGCTTTTGGCGGAGAAGGCGACATCCGCATTGCGCCGGTAATTACTGGTAGCAAACGGGCTGGGATTCTCCAGACAATCGTTGGTGTAGTGCTACTCGCTATTTCTTATGTTTTCCCGGTTACCGCACCATATTTGGCTCCCGCCGGCATCGGTCTGGTCGCTGGCGGCGTGATCCAAATGCTCAGCCCCCAGGCCGGCGGCCTCAAGACCAGCGCCGCGCCAGAGAACACCCCCGGCTATGCCTTCGGCAGCGCCAAGAACACCACTGCATCCGGTAACCCGGTACCGCTTTGTATAGGCGAGCGCCGGTGGGGTGGCGCAATTATCAGCGCCGCCATCTACGCCGAAGACCAGATGTAGCAGAAACCCGCAGCACCGCAGCCGCCCAAGAGGCGGTTTTTTATTGCCTGGAGGAAAGCATGGGCGCAGCACGCAAGATTGATATCCACGGCGCCAAGGGCGGCGAAGAGAAAGCAAAAACGCCAACGGAAGCCCCGGATAGCCTGCGCTCTGTTGCCATCGCCAAGATGCTGATTGCCATCGGAGAGGGTGAGTTCGAAGGCACTCCCACAGCGCGCGACATCTATCTCGACAACACCCCGCTGCAAGATCCTCAGGGCAACATGAACTTCCCTAACGTGAAGTGGGAGTGGCGCACCGGGGCTGTGGACCAGACCTATATCCAGGGCATCCCCTCGATCGAGAACGAAACCACCATCAGTACCGAGGTGCGCAGCGGCACACCATGGGTTCGGGCAATCAGTAACACCCAGCTTTCGGCTGTGCGCGTGCGTTTTGCCTGGCCGGCGCTCCAGTCTGTGGATGCCAGCAGCAATATCAATGGCTACCGGATTGAGTACAAAGTCGAACTGGCTACGGACGGCGGTGCTTATCAGCAGGTGCTGAGTGAGGCTGTCGACGGCAAGACCACCAGCACTTACGAGCGCACCCGCCGCATCGATTTGCCGAAGGCAACATCCGGCTGGCTTATGCGAATCACCCGACTGACCATCAACCAGAACAACAACAAAATCTCGGACACGATGCAGATTGCGGGCTTCACCGAGGTGATCGACGCCAAGATCCGCTATCCGAACACCGCGCTGCTCTACATCGAATTTTCGGCCGAGCAGTTCCGCAGCATTCCGGCGGTAACCGTCGGCTGCAAGGCTCGCAAATGGCAGGTCCCAAGCAACTACGACCCCGTGTCGCGGACATACAGTGGTATCTGGGACGGAACGCTCAAAGAGGCCTACACCAACAATCCGACGTGGGCTACTTACGGCATCACCACGGCCGACCGCTTCGGCCTGGGCCGGCGCATCAAACCGTGGATGGTGGACAAGTGGGAGCTCTACCGCATCTCGCAGTATTGCGACCAACTGGTGCCGGACGGGAAGGGCGGCCAGGAGCCGCGCTTCATCTGCAACCTGAACCTGCAGAGCAAGGCTGACGCCTGGTCGCTGCTGCGCGACATATCGGCGATCTACCGGGGCATGACCTACTGGGCCCAGGGCCAGGTCTTCACCCTGTCGGATATGCCTCGGGCCACTGACTTCGACTTCGCCTACACCCGGGCGAACGTCATCGACGGTAAGTTCACCTACTCCAGCGCATCGGAGCGCACCCGGTACAGCCGCGCGCTGATCAGCTACGACAACCCGGCGAACAACTACGACACCGACGTCACTGCAGTTACGGATGCCAAGTTGCAGCGCCGTTACGGCGACAATCCTCTGGAGATCAGCGCCATCGGTTGCACCCGCGAGTCGGAGGCGCAGCGCCGCGGAAAGTGGGCGTTGCTGACCAACTCCAAGGATAGGGCCGTCACATTCAAGGTGGGCCTGGACGGCCGTATTCCTTTGCCTGGCTACGTGATCCCGATCGCCGACGAACTCCTGGCCGGTCGGCCGGTGGGTGGGCGCATCTCTGCGGTGAATGGCAAGGTCATCACGCTGGACCGCGACACCCAGGCAAAGCCCGGGGATCGATTGATCCTCAACCTGCCCGACGGCAAGTGCGAGGGGCGCACCGTGCAACTGGTTAGCGGCCAGCAGGTCACCGTTACCGTGGTCTACTCAGTGGCGCCTGAGTGTGAACTGGTATGGGCGCTGGATGCCGACGACCTGGCAATCCCGTTGTACAGGGTGGTAAGCGTGGCCCGGCCGGAGCCTGGCGTGTTCGAGATCTCGGCCGTGCAGTATGACCCGAGCAAGTTCGCGCACATCGACACCGGCGCGCGCCTGGAAGAACGCCCAATCAGCGTCGTGCCGATCACCGTCGTTCCGGCGCCGGCAAGCGTCACACTGACGTCGAGCTACGCCGTGAACCAGGGCATCGCCATCAGCACCATGAACATCTCGTGGCCCGCTGTGAACGGCGCGGTTGCCTATGACGTGGAGTGGCGCAAGGACAGCGGCAACTGGATCAAGGTGCAGCGGACTGGTTCGACCAGCGTCGACGTCACTGGCATTTACTCGGGCGCCTACGTGTCCCGGGTTCGGTCAGTGAGCGCCTTCGAGATTTCCTCGATCTGGAAGAGCTCCAACCTGACCAATCTGGAAGGGAAGGTTGGCCTGCCGCCGGCGGTGGCGTTCCTGACCACTACCAGCGAACTGTTCGGCATCGGCATCAAGTGGGGCTTTCCTGCTGGCGCCGAAGACACCCAGCGCACCGAGCTGTGGTATGGCCCGGCCAATGACTTGTCGGTGGCTACCAAGCTGGCCGATCTCGCGTACCCGCAGGCGGATTACAGCATGCAGGCCCTCAAGGCCGGCGCGCAGCTCTTCTTCTGGGCACGCCTGGTGGATCGCACCGGCAACATCGGCCCGTTCTTTCCAGTCGGCAACGGCGTGATGGGGATGGCCAGTGCCGACGCGGCGCCGGTGCTGGAGTTGATCGCTGGGCAGATCGGCCGGACCGAGCTCGGTCAGGACATCAACGACGAGATCGACAAGATCCCAGGCCTGCAGGCGCAGATTGATGCGCTTGATGGGCTATCTGCCTACGATCCTGAGCAAACCTACCTCGAGGGCGACCTGGTGGTGGTTGGCAAGCGGATCTACCAGGCCGCGCAGTTGGTGCCGGTCGATACCTCGCCGCCGAACGCCGATTATTGGGTGGACGTGGGCCAGGTTCTGGTTACGGCCAACGGCCTGGCGCGCCAGGTGGAGATCAACACCACCAGCATCACCGAACTGGACGGCGTGGTCACGGCAAATGCCTCGAGCCTTCAGGCTTTGCAGTCGGCTTATCGTGACGACACCGGGGAGGGTGATCTGGCCGATGCGCTCCAGGGCTACAACGCCTCGGCGAGTTTCGCGCAGGAAGTGAAGACGCGCGCTTCGCAGAACGCGGCCATGGTGCAGCGGCAGACCGAGCTTACCGCAGAGGTGGGCGAAGTCAGCGGATCGGTGAGCGAACTCGAAAGCGTGGTGGTTACCGACCGAGAGGCAGCT
Source organism: Pseudomonas emilianonis (assembly GCF_023072625.1). NCBI lineage: Bacteria > Pseudomonadati > Pseudomonadota > Gammaproteobacteria > Pseudomonadales > Pseudomonadaceae > Pseudomonas > Pseudomonas emilianonis. The sequence continues at coordinate 11,757 of NZ_JAKNRV010000002.1, read as the reverse complement.
TCTCAGGCTATCCAGCAGGTCAGGGTGGAAATCGGCGAGACCTCGGCCGCCGTTCAGGTCGTGAGCCAGGCCCAGGCCGACACCGACGGCAAGTTCACCACGATGTACTCGGTGAAGATGCAGGTGAACGCCGACGGGCAATTGGTTGCAGCCGGCTTTGGCCTGGGTATCGAGCAGGACGAAGAAGGGGTACTTCAAAGCCAGTTCCTGGTGAGCGCTGATCGTTTCGCCATTGTCAGTACGCTGGCGGGCGGTCAGGTGTTCACGCCGTTCACGGTGGATAACGGGCAGGTCTTCATGCGCTCGGCGTTCATCCAGGAAGGCAGCATCACCATGCTTCAGATTGGTCAGGCTTTGCAGTCTGACAACTACGTCGCTGGCGTGCAGGGCTGGCGGCTTGATAAGGCCGGGAACCTGGAGTTCAACGGCCCAGCGCCTGGTGGCGGCCGCCTGACGATGACGAATCGCGCCATCAAGGTCTACGACGAAAACAATGTGAAGAGGGTCCAGCTTGGAGATCTGACGGCATGAACTTTGGAATGAGGATATGGGGAGAGGATGGTGCTCTCCAGCTAGATGAAAGTTCTTTTACAGTCAGGGTTGTACATTCATCCCTTATTACAAAAAATCCACCAAACATATCAGGGGCAAGGAATGTTTTTATCGCAATTCCAGAAGTCACCCCTAGCACCCATAGCGCAATATGTATGCCGGTCGGATCATACCCAAAAGACCCGAACGCTCAGAACTCATACGCCGCCCAATTTGAGCCGCAGATTGTAAGTGGAGGTGTATATGTCTGGTTTTCAAACAGGTCTCAACCAGAATCAACCATGGCCCTGGGGACGCAAAGGTTAATTGTAATGAGGTATCGTTAAGTGTCATACGGATTAGAGTTTAAGAATAACGATGATGTTGTAACCCTGGACTCTGAATTCTCTAGGCTGGTTGTTTTGCAGTCTGGTAGGTACTCGGGCGGGGCCGCATTCTCTCCAGCGATAACCTCAACAGAACCCCCGCTTGTATTTGTAAGGCCTGATAGTTCAGTGACGTTTCAGTACGTAACAATTAGCGGTTCTCCGGGTAACTGGACGGGGTTTAGCTATATAGGTGGCGGGGCTGGAAACTATTTTTGCGCAGCTTTCAAATCAAGGGAGGTTGCCACTTATGGCTTAAGATTGTGGAGTGGTTCGTCCAATCTGCTTTTTGACAGTGGAACACCTTGTGCTCAGTTTACTAGGACTATAACGAACTGGACTTATTTGGGCTCGACCTCGACAGGGCAGGTCGGTGTAATGAAGTCAAGCTGGACGGCGGCATCCCCTCTAAATACTGGTGATTACATGCTAATAAATAATATTGGCATGGATGTGTCAGGGGCGTCCACTCGGTTTGCAAATCTCTATTGCACCTGGGACTATTCTGCCAACAGGATAGTTCCATTTGTAACAGGTGTTGCAAACTCAATTTATTTTTATATCCCCATAACATTTGCAAAACCAATATCTTAGGAGCGTCTAATGACCTGGTATAAAACTGGGACTGTTAGTGTCACGTCTGGAAGCAATGCCGTGATCGGCACCGGCACGTCGTTCATCGCGAACTCGCGCGTTGGCGATGCCTTTCGTGGGCCCGATGGCGAATGGTACGAGGTGACCAACATTGCGAGCGATACAGCGTTGTCGATCGCTCCCAATTACCAGGGCGCCACCGTGGCGGCCGGGGTTTACTCGCTTGCGCCAATGCAGGGCTACGTCAAAGATTCGGCTGACGCGTTGCGAGCTGCCACTCAAGTGATTGCCAGCGGCGTTGCCGACATGCGGGAGCAAGTGGCTGCCGCGACCGAAGCGGCAACGTCTGCAGGACAGTCCAAGACAGTTGCCACTGAGCAGGCGGGCATCGCAACTGCTGCCGCTGAGGCTTCCACGGACAACAAGGATGCTGCGCAGCTGGCGGCTCAGCAAAGCCAGGCGTCGGCTCAGGCATCTGGCGCTGCGGCCGTCCGATCAGAATCGGCCCGAGATTCGGTTGTTCAATCTGAGCAAGCGGCAGCGGCATCGGCAGCAGCAGCATCGGAGTCTGCCGAGCAGGCGGAAGCTGTCACGGCGGGCAAGGCTGCAAGCGGTGATAACAACGATATCAATTCACTTCACGCGCTCACAGCGGATGGCTTTGACAGGTTGCGGCAAGGAATTGCCCAAATGGTCGGTGCAACTGCGAGTGTTGCGGGCGTCAAAGGGCTAGTGCCGGTTGCATCTGTTTCAGACCGGCTGAAGGTTTTGAGCGGCGCCGGAATTTGGGTTGCCCTGCCGAAGGGTGGGACGTGGGGGGAAATCGCCGGAACGCTTTCTGCTCAGACGGATTTACAGGCTGCGCTAGATGCTAAGACATCCAAATCCGATCCAAGGCTGCCATCTGCTTATGTAACATTCAGCGGAAGCGCTGGCACACCAAACGTTAGGGGAGCGTTTAATGTAAGTAGTGTTGTTCGAAACTCAATTGGTGATTACACCATCAATTTCTCAAATCCAATGAGTAGCGCGTCGAACTACACATTCCTTGCGTCAGTTTCACAATCAAATTTCGATCCTGGTGTTTCCATTATTAATATGTCGTCGACCAGCCTAAGGATCTCAACGATCAAATGGCAAGACTATCAAAACGTAGTGTTGTTCGACTTTCCCACTGTCTGTGTCACCGTACTTGGAGGTTAATATGATGAAATTTATTTTGCTGGAAGGTGGTGCAGTTGGAGCCATAGCCGCTGGCGTGGATATTGATATCGAGGCCGTGCGATTGGGAGGAATAGTCATTGATGCCGAAGACTACGTCGAGCCCCCTTACGTGCCGAGCAAGGAAGAGCTAATCGCTACGGAAACGCAATGGCGAAATTCTGAGATGCCCAAGGTTCAGCAGACGGTAACCGCCATCGAGTACGGCGAAGAAGGTATTCAAGGTACTGCTCAGCAGTGGCAACTTTACTGGCGTGAGCTGCGGAAGTGGACCGAGTCTAACCCAGACTTCCCTTCCGCGAGCAAACGCCCAGTCCAGCCAGCTTGATCAAGCGTCGGCAGTGATAATGGCAGCTGACGCTTTATTGTTTTTTTTGTAAGTGAATTTCCTGCCAAGTGCAGTAAATCGTCGTTCAACACTCATGTGCAGTAAGTAGCAAATAGAAAATAAAGGCAGTATTATTAGAGCGTCTTTTGTGAGCCCTGTGGCACCTAATGCCGATACTGGTATCGCGATATATTCCCATAGCCAGTTGTGGAAAAGATAGACGGAAAAGGTCAGATTAGAGAAAACCCCAACAGTGCGGTTGTACTTGAATTCGCTTCTGTATAGTAAGGATATTCCAAATATAATTGTTGCAATTATCGCAAAGTTGCTGTCTTTCCAGAATGGGTGAGTCTCAGCAGTTTTTACTAAGAAAAGCACTAATAGGGCTGAGGAAGCAGAAATACAGATGGTGATGTTTGCCAGACGTTGTTCTGCCAAATAAAACATTGAACCTATGAGAAGGAACAGAGTGTAAGCATTGACATAGCCAAAATTCCAGCTTCCTCGGGCTGGCAGCAAGGGCATAACAAACAGAATCGCAGCCAGTACTGTGTAAACAACAGGCATGACTTTAGGCCTGTCTAGCGCCCCGGTCTTTTTTATCAAAGCCATGAAAACATAAAACAACACTTCTATTCTTAGTGTCCATTCGACATTTGCTAAGCCTGTTGGAGTCTGAAAGAAATCTCCGATCAGAAGCAGTCTCGGAATCATGGTTGAGGCCGATGGGATTTTCGTGCCGTTTATTGCGTACCCAAGCACAACCTCTAAAATAACGGCCAAGATGTATAGTGGATATATTCTGAATGCGCGCTTTATTAGGAATTCCGAAGGCGATTCTTTTTGTAATACGTGAGTTATTATGTATCCTGATGTAAGGAAAAATACCACAACACCTGCACCGCCACCAACACACAACGCATGCAGAGCCTCGCACAGATATCTTAAAGTAATGTGATTTTTGTCGTCTGAAATAACAGCGTTAAGGCTGTCTATTAACTTATGACCTACTAGTACACTGGCAAATGCGAATATTCGCATGTAGTCTAGAAATACTATACGTCCCTGAATGCCTGATGACATTTTTATATCCGTTCAAAGTTAGATTTTTGCGCTTTCGTTAATTTTGACACATTGCAACAGATTTGACACACATTGAATCGTGTACCACCGCTGAGCGATCGCAATTCCTATGGCGGAGCTCATTCCTAATGGCTACTTAGCCCGCCACGAGCGGGTATTTTTTTGCCTGGAGAAATGTAATGCCACGACTTTCCGAATCCCTCGCCGGCGGCCGTAACGCTTTGGCATTCATGGACATGCTCGCCTGGTCCGAGGGCACCAGCACATCTCCGGCCACGGCCATGGATGGTTACGACGTGATCGTCACCGGCGCCGATCGTAAGCCCGAGGTCTTCAAGGACTTCACAGATCACCCGTTCGCCAAGGGTCGCGCGTCGAAGGTCATCAACAGCAAGGGGCTGACATCCAATGCTTCCGGCCGCTATCAGCAGATGCTGAAGGACTGGCCGCACTACAAGGCGCAGCTCAAGCTGCCGGACTTCAGCCCGATCAGCCAAGACCTTCTGGCGCTGCAGCACATTCGCGAGTGCCGGGCTTTGCCCGACGTGGTGGCCGGGCGGATCGAAACGGCTATCGCGAAGTGCCGGAACATCTGGGCCAGCCTGCCCGGCGCGGGATACGGGCAGCGCGAACACCGCCTGGATGATCTGCTGAAGCAGTACCGGCTGGCGGGCGGGGTGATGTCGTGAGTCCGTTGGCGGCGAAGGTTGGCGCTGCCCTGGTGCTGGCATTGCTGCTGGTAGTGCTGGGAGCTGCGGGTGGTGTGTGGCTGGCCGCCGGGCATTACCGGCCGTTGCTCTATACCGCGAACACCGACCTGGCAAACGCCAAGTCCGCCCGCGACAACCTGGAGGCGCTGGCGGGTGAGCAGGGCAGGAAGCTTGGCGAGTTGGTGCAGGCCGGCGAGCTGCGGGAGCGAGAAGCCGCCCTGGCGCAGGCCCAGGCCAAGGAAGAGGCCCGGCCAGACTACGCCGCAGCCAATCGACTGCTGCAGGAGCGAACCGGCGGAGATCCGGCCCAGGCCGCGGCATCGATCATTGATCAGGAGTTGGGGTTATGAGGTTGCTGCTGATGGGGTTGGTGGTGTTGCTGGCGGGGTGCGCGACTCAAGAGCCAGAGGTGCGCACTGTGCGAGTTGAGATTCCGGTGTTAGTTCCGTGCAAAACGCAGGAGGTGGCGGTGCCGCCTTGGGCAGCCGCCAGCCTGAAGAAAACTGACCCACTGGAGGTGAAGGTGCGGACGCTGCTGGCTGAGCGCCGGCAGCGAATCGGGTACGAGCGGGAGTTGGTGGCAGCGGTGACGGGCTGTCAGTAACAATTTACCCACTTGTTCTGAAATGGTCTAGATCAGGGCTGCAAGGCATGGCATTGTTCATCGTCATGCGGATTAAAAAACGAATAGGGAAGTAGCATGCAAGCCGTCACTGTGAGAACAAAAGCTGAACTTGAATCTGCCAAGAACGCTGGGTGTGTACAGATCATTGTAGAGGGTAGCCTCGCTGACAATCTCAAAAGATCCAAGAAGGTAGCCACGGCGGGGGCTATCACTATCGCACTGCTGGGCACAGCACTTGCGGCCATTCCTTTTACTGGAGGCCTCTCGATGGCCGCTGCTGCACCAGTAGCCGTTCTGACGGGTTTTGAAATCGCAGCCATCATCGCAGCTGCATCTTTGGGGCTGGGCCTCATTATTGCTTTGTTCAAGGACTATGAGGAAATCTCTTGCGAGCCCGGAAAGTTGGTGCTGAAAAAGAAGCAGGCATGAGCAATTTTATTCCAGGTCCTCCGTATTTCTTTCGGTGCAAGAAATGTGAACATCGATTCAGTCGAACGGTGAAGCTAGGGCTTATTTGCCCAAGGTGCAGATCCTTCAGAGTTGAAAAGGATTGGGCTGTACAGAAATAAGCGCCGCGATAACCAGATGCTGAAGTAGTCCGCGCCCAACTTGACCAGGCGTATGTCAGGACGATCGCGCCTGATTCCGCTCCATCAGTAACCGCTGGTTCTCCCTGAACAGGTGGTCACGCTGTTCGACCACGGCCATCAGACCATTTATGCGACGGCCCATTTCTGAGGTTTCTTGATTGAGCCTGCCCGCGTCAGCAAGGGCCTTTTTAAGCGCTGTCTCGGCAATGGCTTTGCCGGTGGCAAGCTCGTCGTTCATTTGCACCAGGCCTCGGATGTTGTCCCGGGCCTTGCGCAGTTGTAGATGAAGCGCGGCGATCTCGTCTTCGAGCAACGCCGCGTGATGTTTGTACATTTCCAGGGGCGATGGTAGGTCAAGCCACTCGCAGGTTTCTTCATCGATGTGCATGGTGGGTAAATCCAAATACTGTATGCGCATACAGTAATCGAGGTTTGATCGTTGCGCGATGTGATGCGACGAGCTGTAGCGGATTTTGGTTTTGTGTTCGGTCGGCAGGACGCCGGGGGAGGGGGCCGAAAAGGCTCAGTGACTTTACGAGTGACTTTGTAAAATACGGTTGCGCACTGTTGGGCATCGTTGCAGCGAGCGCCAGGCGCGAAGCCTTGTAGTTAGCGGGCTCTAGAGGTGTCCGCTTGCATGGGGTGCTAGGGGTCGAGTGTTCGAATCACTCCGTCCCGACCATATTTTTCAATGACTTAGGCCAATGTTCACAGCATTGGCCTTTTTCGTGTGCGTGACTTTTGCGTGACTTCTCTATTTTTCACGCCTGCTTCCTCTTCAAAATTGTCAGGACCGGTCCTCGCGAATCGGTTGCTGATACCATGTTCGCAGCTTCAATCAGATGCCCGACCGAAGCGCCGCTTCCACACAGGGCGCCCCCCTTCGTTGCCTTGCGCTAGATCAAGTCACGTTCCTGTTTTCACACTCTAATGGTGCCTGTGCAGAGGCACCCACTGATGTTTGAAAACGGAGCAACTCAAGATGAGGCTTTTTCATCACGCCAAGGCTGGCGATGTCGGCGATGGCAAGGTCGGCCTATTCGGCCTGACCGCACTCATTGTCGGCAGTGCAATCGGTTCGGGGATTTTCGCTCTGCCGGCCACTCTGACAGGCGGCGCAGGAACACTGGGCATTCTGTGTGGCTGGGGCATTGTTGTGTTTGGCATGCTTTCGTTGGTGTCGGTGTACCGCAACCTGACGCTGCGCCAACCGGACATCGACGATGGCATCTACGGTTGGTCCAAGGCTGGCTTCGGTCACATCGGCGGTTTTATCGCGGCTTACGGGCATGGCGCCGGGGATGCCATCGGTAACGCCTCTTATCTGGTGGTGATTTTCAGCGCGCTGGGGGCGTTCGGGGTATTTTCCTTCTTTGGTGAAGGCACCACCTGGACCGCTATCTTTGCCGCCTCGGCGTTGTTATGGGGCGTTAATCTGTTGGTGCTACGGGGGGTCAAGACCAGTACCACGTTGAACAGCATCGCCACCGTCGCCAAGGTGGTGCCCATCGTGCTGTTTATTGGCTTTGCCCTCTATCACTTCGACAGCCGGGTGTTCATGGAGGATTTCCGTGGCGAACGCCATGCCACCTCGATCTTCGATCAAAGCAAGACGGTATTGTTGGCCGCCATGTGGACGCTGATCGGGCTGGAGTCGGGAACTATTTACGCCACGCGGGCGCGCAAACTGTCGGATGTGGCCAAAGCCTCGACATTGGGGGCAATTATTGTCTCGCTGCTGTTAGTGGGCACCTCGGTATTGGCGCTTGGCATCATGCCGGCCGCGCAAATAACCACCTTGCACCAGCCGTCCATGGCGGGGTTGATGGCCTCGATGGTCGGCCCGTGGGGGGGATTGCTGATTAACCTGTGCCTGATCGTCTCGGTCGTCGGGGCGTTAATTGCCTGGGTGGCCCTGAGCGCCGAAGAGGTGATGCTCGCAGGACGCGGCAAGAGTGCCACTCAATGGCTGGGCCGACTCAACAAAAACGGTGCGCCGCGCAATGCCATGTGGCTGACCACGGGCATCGCCCAAGCGATGATCCTGGTGGCGGGCTTCAGTAACGCCGGTTACCTGGCGCTGCTGTCGTTCTCTACCTCGTTGGCGCTGTTTCCGTATTTGCTCTCGTCAATGTACTCGTTCAAGTGCGGCCTTAATGGGCGAGGCTACGAGCCTGAAAAGGCGCCCGGGCGTTACTGGGAAATGGCCTTGGCAGGCTTTGCGGTGTGCTTTGTGTTGTTCATGCTTTACGGCGCTGGCTTGAAGTACGTGTTATTGGCGGCCGTGGTGTGGATGGTCGGTCTACCGCTGTTTATCCTTGGCAAGCGGGAGCAGCGGCAAAAACTCAGCGCCGTGGAATGGGTCGTGTGTCTGGGGGTGGTAGCGATGGCGTGTGCGGGGCTGCTGGGCTTGTTCTCGGGCTACTTGAGTCTGTAGTTTCGATTACGCAGGCTCGATTTCCCCGATGTGACCAGCGGTAAGACCTACCCGGCAGTACCGATGGTCGCGGTGGGTGCTCGTTGGGCCGGTAATGGCGTCCGCGCCGAACGCTGGCCGGCACAGACGTCTAGGCGGGTCACCCTTCAATCCGTGCGCCGCAACAGCGAGGAGCTAGCCCGCACCTGTAACTGTGGCGCCAGGATGATCGACTCGGCAGGTTCGCCCAGAATGCGCTTGTGCAGCAACTGCACCGCATGCAGGCCCATCTGCGCCAGCGGGAGGCGCACACTGGTCAGCGGCACGAAAAGTTCTTTGGCCAGTGGGGTGTCGTTGAAACCGACCACTGCAATGTCCTTGCCCGGCGCCAATCCCTTATCACGCGCCGCGCCCATCAGGCCGATGGCAAGGAAGTCGTTGACCGCGAAAAACGCCTGCGGGGCAGGGTTGAGTCCCAACAGATACTCGCCTTGCTTGTGCCCGGTGAGGCTGTCAAAAGGGCCATTGAGGGTCCACTCCGGGCGCAGTGTTATGCCTTGCTCGCGGTAATAGCGGATGAACCCACGGGTCCGATCTGCCCCGGTGGACGCATGCCGTTCACCCGCCAGTATCGCCACATCGCGGCAGCCCTGTTGGTACAGGTGTTCGGCCGCCAACCAGCCGCCCATTTCGTCGTCGCTGCCCGCCGTCAGGTGCCCGCAAATCTGGCGGCTGACGAGTACGTAGGGCATGTGTTTGCGTTGAAGCAAGTCAAGCAGTGGCTGGGTTTCACCCACGTGAGAGTCACCGACGATCAGCCCTGCCACCGAGCGGCGCAAAGCGTGCTCGGCACGTGCCATTTGGCGTGCCTGCTGGTCGTCGGTGTTGGCGACGAATGTGAGATAGCCCGCTTGCTCGGCCGCGCTGTCGATGCTGTCGTAAATGGTCGCCATCACCAGGTCGGTGAGGCGCGGCATGAGCACGCAGATCTCCTGGCTTTTACGCAATTTCAGGTTGGATGCCTGCGTGTTCGGCCGATAATCCAGCTCTTTGGCCAACGCACGAATACGCGCCACGACCTCCGTCGAAGCCGCTCGCTCGACCCCGGCCGGGTCGCCATTGAGCACCCGCGACACCGTAGAGACGTGTACCCCTAGAGCCGTCGCCATGGACTTCAGTGTGGCGGGGCGAGATTGATTCGGCATGTCTGAGAGGCTTCCAAGCATCTATTTCCAGCGCGCGATTCTATCTCAATCGATGCGCCAGCCCGCGAAATAAATCTTTACCCAAACGATTGACTAACACTTTTCCACTCTCTACATTTTGCCAACCCAAACGTTTGGGTAAGACAATAAAAAAAAGCCGGACGCGGCCGATTTTTTGACTTCTGCCATCATTTGAAGAGTCAGATTCTATGAACAGTCCCGCTATCCCACGTTTCCGCTACCAGATTTTCTTCCTGATCATGCTGATGGCATTGCTCAACTACATCGACCGTGGCGCGATTTCTTATGCCTCGGCGAGCATCCTTCCGGAGTACGGCTTCGACAAGGCTGACTGGGGCAATGTGCTGGGGTTCTTCGGCTACGGCTACATTCTCGGGGCGTTGATCGGCGGCATTCTGGCTGACCGCTTTGGCGCCAAGCGCATCTGGCTGATCGCCGGGGCCACCTGGTCGATCTTTGAGATCGCCACCGCGTTTGCAGGCGACTTTGGGCTCGCGTTCATGGGTGGCTCGGCCATGGCCGGTTTCGCCACCATTCGCGTTTTGTTTGGCTTTGCCGAAGGCCCGGCGTATTCGGTGATCAACAAGAGCGTCGCTAACTGGGCGACGCCCAAGGAGCGAGGCTTCGTGGTTTCGGTCGGCCTGCTGAGCACACCGCTCGGTGCGCTGCTCACGGCACCGGTGGCGGTGGGCCTGCAAACCCTGACCGGCGACTGGCGCAGCATGTTCGTGGTGCTCGGCGTGGTCAGCCTGGCGCTGCTGGTTTTCTTTATGACACGCCTCACCAACACCCCTGATGAGAACCCTCGGATGTCCAAGGCCGAGCTCGACTTCCTGCGTCAGGAGCGTGCCACGGCAGCCCATGCCTCGCCCCCTGACACAAGCGTCACGCCGGTGTGGCATTTCTTCAAGAACAAGGACCTGCTGCTCAACGCTGTCGGTTACTTCTCGTTCGTGTATGTGACCTTCCTGCTGCTGACCTGGACCCCCAAGTACCTGCAGGACGAGTTTCACTACAACCTCTCGTCGCTGTGGTACATGGGCATGATCCCCTGGACCGGCGCCTGCTTCACCGTGTTGCTGGGCGGCAAGATCTCCGACTGGCTACTACGCCGCACCGGCAACCTGAAGGTGGCGCGCAGTTGGCTGGCCGCGACCTGCCTGCTGTTGACCACGCTGTGCTTCATCTTGGTCTCGCAGGCCGAGACGGTGTGGGGTGTGATTGCCCTGATGACCGTGGCCAACGCCCTCAATGCGCTACCGAACTCTGTTTACTGGGCCGTGGTGATCGATACCGCGCCGTCGAACCGCGTGGGCGCCTACAGCGGCATGACGCATTTCATTGCCAACACCGCCTCGTTCATCGCACCGATGCTGACCGGCTACTTGACCGTTCGCTACGGCTACTCGTCGATGTTCGTCGCGGCGGCGGTGGCCACTGCGCTGGGCATGGGCGCGATGTTGATGGTGCGCCCTGGCAGTCGGCACGTTGCCCCGTCCCCTTTACCCGCCGTGGTTTGATGGAGCTGTTTGTATGAACCTGATGAAGCCTACCCATGCTGGCTATTTTTTTGCTCAATCGGTCACTGATTTGGCTCAGCGCCTTCGTGCGGGCAGCCTGACCAGTGTCGAACTGACGCAGGCGGCGCTTGATAGCATCAAGCGGCTGAATCCGATCTTGAACGCCTTCGTGTGCGTCGATGCAAGCGTGGCGCTGGCGCAGGCGAGCAAGGCTGATGAACTGTTCGAACAGGGCCTGGACCTGGGGCCGTTGCAGGGTATTCCAGTGGCGGTCAAAGACAACATCGATACGTTCGACTATGTCACCACCTACGGTTCGGCGCATTTTGCAGGTTTCAAACCCGAGCACGATGCTGTGTGCGTGAAGCGTTTGCGCGAGGCGGGTGCGGTGATCGTGGGCAAGACCCTGACGCATGAATTCGCCTATGGGCCGACGGGCGACCGCTCGCTGCAGGGCGCCGCGCGCAACCCTTGGAACGCCAACTGCATCACTGGTGGGTCGAGTGCCGGCAGCGCCGCCGCAGTCG
>NZ_JAKNRV010000029.1:0-28614 GCF_023072625.1 Pseudomonas emilianonis | reverse complement strand
GGCCCTGCGCGACCATGCTGCGGCCAACCCCGGCGGCGTCGACCTGGCCGTGGTGGTGGCCGATGGCCTGTCGGCGTTGGCGGTGCATAAACATACGTTGCCGTTTCTCACGCGCATGGAGGAACAGACCCACGCCGAAGGCTGGTCCCTGTCGCCGGTGATCCTGGTGGAACAGGGCCGCGTCGCGGTGGCCGATGAGATTGGCCAGTTACTCGGCGCCAAGATGGTGGTGATCCTCATCGGCGAACGGCCGGGGCTCAGTTCGCCGGACAGCCTGGGCCTGTATTTCACCTACAACCCCAAGGTCGGCCTCACCGATGCGTACCGCAACTGCATCTCCAACGTGCGCCTGGAAGGCTTGAGTTATGGCATGGCAGCCCACCGCCTGCTGTATTTGATGCGCGAGGCCTGCCGTCGACAGTTGTCGGGGGTCAACCTCAAGGATGAGGCGCAGCTTCAGACCATCGAGTCAGATGACCCGGACTTGGTGAAAGGCAATTTCCTGCTCAGCCCGCCCACGGACTGATCCCCACACGATTGCGCTTTTTCGCGTCTTTAGGCAGCATCAAGTCACGGCCGCTCGCGTGGTCGTACCCCCTCTTTGGAAGTTGAGGCCTGGCATGCGGATCACTCAAGCGACCCTGGAACACCTGGACCTGTTGACCCCGTTGTTCGTCAAATACCGCGAGTTCTACGGGGCCCTGCCGTTCCCGGACTCCTCGCGGGCCTTCCTGGAAAAGCGCCTGCGCCGCAAGGAGTCGGTGATCTACCTGGCCCTGGCCGATGACGACGACAAGCGCTTGCTCGGGTTCTGTCAGCTATATCCGAGCTTTTCTTCGTTGTCGCTCAAACGCGTGTGGATTCTCAACGACATCTACGTCGCCGAAGACGCGCGCCGGCAACTGGTGGCAGATAACCTGATGCGCACGGCGAAGAAGATGGCCAAGGAGACCCATGCCGTGAGGCTGCGGGTGTCGACCAGCAGCAACAATAACGTGGCGCAGAAGACGTATGAGTCGATGGGGTTTCGCGAAGACACCGAGTTCAAGAACTATGTGTTGCCGATCAGCGAAGACTGACCCAATCCCCCAAGCGCCACAAAATCCCTGTGGGAGGGGGCTTGCTCCCGATAGCGGTGGGCCAGTCAGACTATTTATAACTGACACAACCCCATCGGGGGCAAGCCCCCTTCCCCCATTTGGCTCAGTGGTACACGGGAGCCGAGTGCCATGACATCCCCCGCTACAAAACCCACACGTTTTTCACTTCCCAATCCGTATAATGCCGGCCTTTCAGGGTTGTAAGAAGCGCGACAAATACTTGTAGCCTTATTACCCGAGCCTCCGCACAGGCCTACTGAGTCGGGCCATTCACACAGGTGCCATCCATGGATTTCAACCCGCTTGACCTTATCCTGCATCTCGACGTCTACCTCGACCTGCTGGTAACCAATTACGGTCCGTGGATCTACGCCATTCTGTTCCTTGTGATCTTTTGTGAAACCGGCCTGGTGGTCATGCCTTTCCTGCCGGGTGATTCATTACTCTTCATTGCCGGCGCGGTGGCGGCGGGCGGCGGCATGGACCCGGTCTTGCTCGCGGGCCTCTTGATGTTGGCGGCGATCCTCGGCGACAGCACCAACTACGTAATCGGGCGAACAGCCGGCGAACGCTTGTTCAGCAACCCGAATTCGAAAATCTTCCGCCGCGACTACCTGCAAAAAACCCACGATTTCTACGACAAGCACGGCGGCAAAACCGTGACCCTGGCGCGCTTCCTGCCGATCCTGCGGACCTTTGCACCGTTCGTCGCCGGCATCGCGAAAATGCCCTACCCGCGCTTCTTCGGCTTCAGCGTGCTGGGCACCGTCTTCTGGGTCGGCGGCCTGGTGACCCTCGGCTACTTCTTCGGCAACGTACCGTTTATCAAAAAAAACCTCTCGCTGTTGGTGGTGTTCATCATCCTGCTGTCGCTGGTGCCGATGATCATTAGCGTGTTCCGCAGCCGCTTTGGCCGCGCGTCCTCCGAAGCCAAGCCGCAGTAACCGGCGATGTGGTCCCTCAGCGCCTGGCGTCGCCTGCGCCTGCTGGCCAAGCACCCGATTGCCGATGACACCTGGCAGCGGGTGCGCGAGCACCTGACCTTCCTCGACGGCATCAGCGCCGAGCAAGACCAGTGGCTGCGCGAAGCCTGCGTGGTGTTTCTCGCCGAAAAACACCTCACCGCCCTGCCCGGCGTCGAACTGCACCAGGAACAACGCCTGCTGCTCGCCGCCCAGGCGCAACTGCCCCTGATGAACCTCGGCGACCTCGATTGGTATCAGGGCTTCCACGAGATCGTGCTGTACCCCGACGACTTCCTCAGCCCGCAACGCCATCGCGATGCCAGCGGCGTCGAGCACGAGTGGGACGGCGAACACAGCGGCGAAGCCTGGCAACAAGGCCCGGTGATCCTCGCCTGGCCCGGCGTGCTGGCCAGCGGCAACTGGGAAGGCTACAACCTGGTGATCCACGAGCTGGCGCACAAGCTCGACATGCTCAACGGCGACGCCAACGGCCTGCCGCCGCTGCACCACGATATGCGCGTGCAAGAGTGGGCCAGCGTGATGCAAGGCGCCTACGACGAGCTTAATCGCCAGTTGGACGCCAACCCCGACGCCGAAACCGCCATCGACCCCTACGCCGCCGAAAACCCGGCGGAATTTTTCGCCGTCACCAGCGAATATTTTTTCAGCGCGCCGGATTTACTGATCAACAGTTATCCACAGGTGTACGCGCAACTGAGCCGCTTTTACCGCCAGGACCCTCTAGCCCGCCTCACCCAGCTACAAGCGCACGACCCGCGTTATCAGCCGCAAGGCGAATGACTGTACGACGTCTGGTGAATGGCATCGGCGTCAGAATATGCCTATAATCGCCGCCACTTTTAGGCCAATCCGGCCATGTCCATGGCCAACTACGGGGGCAACGCCCAATGAGCTACAGCAAGATTCCGGCTGGCAAAGACCTGCCGAACGACATCTACGTCGCCATCGAGATTCCGGCCAACCACGCGCCGATCAAATACGAAATCGACAAAGACAGCGACTGCCTGTTCGTTGACCGGTTCATGGCCACCCCGATGTTCTACCCGGCCAACTATGGTTTCATCCCCAACACCCTGGCTGACGACGGCGACCCCCTCGACGTGCTGGTCGTAACCCCTTACCCGGTTACCCCAGGCTCGGTTATCCGCGCGCGTCCAGTCGGCATCCTGCACATGACCGACGACGGCGGCGGCGATGCCAAAGTCATCGCAGTCCCCCACGACAAGCTGTCCCAGCTGTACGTGGACGTGAAGGAATACACCGACCTGCCGCCACTGCTGCTGGAACAGATCAAGCACTTCTTCGAGAACTACAAAGACCTCGAAAAAGGCAAATGGGTGAAGATCGAAGGTTGGGGCAACGCAGACGCCGCCCGCGCCGAGATCATGAAGTCGGTCGCAGCCTACAAAGGCTGATACCTGCTCCTCATTGCTGCGACAATCAAAAAAGCCCCGATCATTCGGGGCTTTTTTTGTCGGAAAAACTAAACATCAAGTTCAACACTTAACACTCTATGTTGAACTAACAAGCAACAAAGAAAGATCAGGCTACAACTAAGCAAAAACCTACACCGGCAATTGAACGCATGGTTTATTTGATCTGTTTTCCCGGCCAGTAAACTCTGCGTTTATGAATACATCAGGTGATCGCTTAAAAGCGTTATTACGGGAAGTTCATCTTTCCGCTTCCGACTTCGCCAAGAACCGCGGTGTCACGCCTCAACACGTGAACAACTGGTTCAAACGCGGCGTCCCCATGGGCCGACTCAACGAAATCGCAGAACTGCTGTGCGTCTCCAGCCGTTGGCTGCACGCCGGCGTAGGCCCTAAACACCCACCGGCCAACTTCCTGTTGGAAGGTCACGATGCAAGGAAAGCATTGCCCACCCGCGAAGAAAGCGGCAAATACCTCACCGGCCCCGTCCGTCCTCCGGAAACCATCGACGTGGAGATCGCCCTCCATCCGTCCTTCACCTCAACCGAACGCATCCGCCTCTCCCGTCACACCCTCGACACCTTAAACGTAAACCCCGACCGCGCCCTCGGCGCCTACATGGTCGACAACAGCATGATCGACATCATCCAACAAGGCGCCACCCTCGCCATCGACCGCGGCCGCACCCAAATCGTCGACGGCGAAATCTACGCCGTCGAACACGACGACATGCTGCGCATCAAATACCTCTACAACCGCCCCGGCGGCGGCCTGCGCATGCGCAGCCACAACGCCGGCGAACACCCCGACGAATACCTGACCTTCGATCAACGCTTCGAACAGAACTTCCAGATCGTCGGCTGGGTATTCTGGTGGTCCACCCTCAACAACCGCCGCCCACCCGTGCCACTGGATGAACACCTACTGGGCTGGGAAGGCTCTAAATCCGATCCGGAGGTGGGCAACTGAGGGGAATGTGGGTATCATGCGCCGCACATTTGGAAGGGGTTGGTTTTAGGCTATTCACCCTGCCAGGCGATGCGGAAAAACGCCCGCGGATGCCCCGACTATTCAGCCAGACGCGATGTTGGCTGAGCGATTTGAAGGCTGCTGAGGTTTGTCAAAAACAAGCTGAGGCAGTCCCCGAGAAGCCGGCCACAAGCCGGCTTTTTAATGCCTTGTTGAAAGCCACCCTTTTCTACTGAAAATCGCGAGAGCCTTGATAGACCGAGGGTTTCAGCTTACTTTTGTTCCTGTGACTTCCGTTTTGATCCGGGGCGTTCCACGCGCAAGTGGGGGAACAAGTGGGGGAACAGAGGGCGAAAAAATGGGCAAATTGACCGCCAATCAAATCAAAAATTTGGTTGATGCTGGGACGTACGAGGACGGTGAAGGTCTTCGTCTTTTGGTGAAACCCTCAGGACGAAAAACCTGGGTACTCCGCTTTCAATTGAACGGCAAACGCAGGGAAATGGGCCTGGGGAGCTACCCTCAGCTCGACCTGAAAAAAGCCCGCGCAGCCGCCTATGAAAATAAAGTCCAGATCCTCAATGGCATTGATCCACTCGCGAAACGACAGGCTGAACAAGCCGCTCAGCGGGAGGCAGAGCGCCGAGAACTGGCACATCTGATTACCTTCGAGAAATTGGCCACCGACTATCGAGATGCCCACGGCTCGAGCTGGTCGGAGAAATGGCGCAAAGGCTGGCTGAGGAAACTCGAGCTTTATGTATTCCCTACGGTAGGGAAGCTTTCAGCTGACCAGATCGAGACCAAGCATCTGATCAAAGCCTTGCAGCCAATATGGTCAACTAAAACGCGGACGGCTGACGAAGTACGTGGGCAAATCGAACATATCCTGGATGCCGCCAGAGCCCGAGGTCTCAGAACCGGAGAGAACCCGGCACGCTGGCGCGGCCATCTGGAAAACCTGCTCAGCCGGCATGAGAAGAAGAAAGCTCGCAAACGCCTGCATCATCCCGCGCTGAATTGGCAGGACCTGCCGAAGCTCATGGAAGCCTTGCGTAAGGACACCAGCCACGTTTCTGTTGCAGCTCAGCTACTGATCCTAACCGGCGCTCGCTCACACATGGTCCGATTCGCGCGCTGGGATGAATTCGACCTTGAGTCCGGTCGCTGGTCTTTGTCCGACGAACGAATGAAGACCCGCCAGGCTTTCGCGATCCCCCTGGCGCCAGAGGTCGTCTCATTACTCAAGAATCTTCCCAAGATCGGCCGCGAAAGCCCCTACGTGTTTCCAGGAAGTGGTCGCAGCGGCGTCATGCATGCCAACAGCATTCGTAACCTGCTGCACGGGCTCGGCTATAAAAGCATCACTCGTCACGGATTTCGCTCGACATTCCGCGACTGGGCGGGCGAGCAGACCAGTTTCCCTCGAGAGATTTGTGAACTGTCACTGGCTCATGATGAGCGAGGTGAAACCGAAAGCGCTTACTCACGATCTGACTTCTTCGAAAAGCGTCGAGAGCTGATGAAGGTTTGGGCTCAATACGCTACATCCAAAGGTGGCAGCGATAGTGAGATTATCCAGAACGACGCAGGGACACGATAATGAACAAGTTTAGCGGTTGAACTGCCAGGATTTTCCTAAGCGAAGAGTGAGCAATTGAATGGTCAGCAGATAGTAATAGCGCGTCGATTCAGCGTGCAGGTTCGCGTGGTGATTTAAAAACCATGCGAGATGCTTTTGCTGCCAAGTCCATGGATTGTCGCGTTGCCAGCGCTCAGCGATAGCTGTTTGGATAGCCTTCGCCTGACGGAGGTGACGTTGACGGGTGGTGTGCGACCCGGTCAGGACGCTCACCAGGAACAGTTCCATATCGAATGGCTTGCTCACGCTCGACCACCAATGTAAGCCGAAACCACGTCAATACGTCCGTGCCCCAGCTCATAGCAGACTTGTTCTCGAGCAACTTGATCGAGGCGTTGGTCGAGCTGGTAGGACTTGCCTCCGTTAATGGGGGCGGGATGATGGGTAATCTGACCATAGCGTTCGCACGCATAGGCCGCCCGCAATTCGTGGAAGCCTTTGAGGTTGTTCGTATGGAGGATCTCCCGTGCAGGGCGGACGATCTGCCGTTGA
This sequence comes from Pseudomonas emilianonis, assembly GCF_023072625.1. Taxonomy (NCBI): domain Bacteria; kingdom Pseudomonadati; phylum Pseudomonadota; class Gammaproteobacteria; order Pseudomonadales; family Pseudomonadaceae; genus Pseudomonas; species Pseudomonas emilianonis. Next base: position 21,991 of record NZ_JAKNRV010000029.1, on the reverse strand, counting down.
AAATCGAGATAGCTTTCGTGCGGCGCAAGTAGGTTTTGGCTACCGTCGGGCGAGACTTGTTCGGCAAACCTCAGTGCCTCGCGAATATGATCATCCGCCCTGATCCAGCGAGGTGCCGAGGCACCTGAGCGGCCCCCCTTGGTGCCATCCTGGATGTTGATCTTGCCGTATTGTTCGGCCTCACGTTTTAAGCGCGGAAGGTCGGCCAAAATGGCCTCACGTAAGCGCATTCCGGTGGCTCGCGCTAATTGAGCGATGGCCGCGGCACGCGGCTGCTGGTGTGCGCAAAGCACCTCTACGACCCTCTTCACATGTTCGCGGTCTTGGCCTTGCGGCACCGAACGACGAACACTGGTGCGCCGCATTCCTAGCGCCTTGCTCAGACTCGGTACTTTCACATACTGATCACCGCGAAGCGCTGCCAGGGTCCGATTGACGCTGGACAATCGGTTTTGCGCAGTGGCGATGGCGAGATCGCTGCGCTCAACCAGGTGACGCAGATGCTCCGCATAATCCAGCAAGGTCTGCCGATCAATCTGCCGTGCGTCATTAATTCCCGGGCCATCCTCCGACCGACACCAGCGCACGAACGTCTGCCAACGATCACTGTGTGCTTTGACCGTCCCGTAATGCCCACCGCCAAACAGGTCTTTCAGTGCCTGCGGCCCGGCATAGCTCAATTGCCGGCCATAGCCAAAATTACGCCCCTCCCGTCTACCGACCAATCCCATGACCAAACTCCTCTGTAAGCCACACTTGTAAAACCTTCCCCACGTCATCCCGCCAAGAATGTTGAGTGTTATCAGGGATCAAGGCCCCTGCGACCTGTGAGGGTTGTCCACTTACGCGGGACTGGCGGCTCTTTACGACCGGGAGCTTGGGCATCTCATGATCTGACCTCCTGAGCACTTACGAGGAAGTGGGCGGGTAGAGGCTGCACTGGCAGACGAGACCAGCGCCGCGAGATCCTGAGTCGGGTGAAGGCAGTGACGCGATGACCGGGGCATGCCTGACTGTCAGTCAGGTGCAGTCCATTCCCTGGTCTGCGGCATCATCATCTGCATCCCTGTTGCTGGTGACTTCGGTGTTTGTCACGCCGATTGTCACGAGGGGGAATGCCGCAAAGCCTTGTACGAGGTGGGCTGCAGCAGCGGTAGGAGCGCCCGTCTCTTTCCAGGAGAAAGAGACGGGCGCAGGTTGGCGCAGTGAAATGGCCAAGCGGATAGGTTGCTGCAGGGCAGCTATGAAAGGGGGAAGTTGCCGCAGTGGGCACACTGGTAAAAGTAGGCATCCATCACATCGCTGTGACCGTGCGAGCCGCCGGACGCTAATCGCACTTTGGGAGAACCACCACGGTGTGGCGTAGCCTTAAAGGTTCTGGCTACCTGGGTTGCTGTCAAAGACAGCGCTTTGCCCGATCTTTTCTACGCCTGTGGATAATTTGGGTCAAGGCTCGAATTTTCGGGAATTCTGCGGCTGTGGATGAAATTATCCACCGGTGGAAATCTATGGTTTTCCACAGACAATTCGCGTGGGCTTTAGATTTTTTAAATGAGGCCCATCCAAGCAGGGCGGCTTGCAGCCCCGCTTGGATGGACCCGCGTGGAAGGGCGGACTGCGGTGATCTTATTGGCTTACCCACGTTTGGATGCGCCACGGCTATTTTGTAGGGCGGTAATGTTGTCGCCGACCGGGTGAGCGAATTCGTGGGGCGTCACATGCCCATGGCGGTTGGCATCGAGGTAGTTGCTCCACCGCGCCATGATCAGCCTGCGCTGTTCAAGGAGTTCGGCCTTTTGGCTTATTTGACTTTCAATGTCGTCACTGCCCTACCGCACCAGCTTTTGGGTGGAATACCCAACTGAAGCCATCACCTCTCGCTGTCGTTGCAGCATAATGCGCCCCAGTTATATTCATCACCAAGCTGCGCAGTGGCTCCGCAGCTTTCGAACACTACAAGGACTTCAGTACATGTCGCAAGCTTCCAACAACCTAGCCGCTTTCATCTGGTCATTGGCCGACTTACTCCGTGGTGACTTTAGGCAAAGCCAATACGGTCGTATCATTCTGCCATTCACGTTGTTGCGTCGCCTCGAGTGCGTGTTGGAGGCAAGCAAGGCGGCGGTGCTGGCGGAGCATGCACGCGTCCAGCAACTTAATATCTCCGAAGAAGCCCAGGAAAAACTGCTCCTGCGTGCCAGCAGTGGGCTGTCGTTTTTCAATACCTCGAAAATGGATCTGTCCAAGCTCGGTGAATCCGGCATCAAGGCGAATCTGGAGTCCTACCTGCAGGGCTTTTCCAAAGATGCACGGGAGATTTTCGAACACTTCAAGTTCACCGAGTTTCTCGGACAGCTGAACGATGCCAACCTGCTCTACAAGGTTGTGCAGAAGGTTCGGAATACGGACTTAAGCCCTGCGGCTGTTTCCAACCACGACATGGGCCTGGTGTTTGAAGAGTTGATTCGCCGATTTGCGGAAAGCTCGAATGACACCGCTGGGGAGCACTTTACCCCGCGCGACATCGTGCGGCTCACCACCTCCCTGGTGTTTATGGAAGACGATGATGCGTTGACCAAACCCGGCATCATCCGAACCATTTACGACCCAACAGCGGGTACTGGAGGTTTTCTATCTTCAGGCATGGAATACGTACACGAGCTCAACCCACATGCGGTGATGCGCGCCTACGGCCAGGAACTCAACCCCGAGAGTTACGCCATCTGTAAAGCGGACATGCTGATCAAAGGGCAGGACGTCAGCAATATCAAGCTAGGTAACACCCTCTCGAACGACCAGCTTTACGCCACTGAATTTGACTACATGCTCTCCAACCCGCCCTTTGGTGTGGATTGGAAAAAGATCGAGCAAGAGATCAGTGATGAGCACACGCAAAAAGGTTTCAGTGGCCGTTTTGGTGCAGGCTTGCCACGAGTCAGCGATGGCTCCTTGTTGTTCCTAATGCACCTGCTCAGCAAGCTACGCGACGGTTCTCAAGGTGGCGGGCGGATTGGCATCATCCTCAATGGCTCGCCGTTGTTTACCGGTGGCGCCGGCTCTGGCGAATCGGAAATCCGCCGCTACATTCTCGAAGCCGATTTGCTCGAAGCCATCGTCGCGCTGCCCACCGACATGTTCTACAACACCGGCATTTCCACTTATGTCTGGGTGCTGTCGAACAAAAAAGCCGCAGAGCGCAAGGGCAAGGTACAGCTGATCAACGGCGTCAACCTGTATGGGAAAATGCGTAAATCCCTCGGCTCCAAGCGCAATGAAATGGATGAAAGCGATATCGCAACGGTGATTCGCGCCTTCGGCAGTTTTGCTGCCATCGATGCCTACGTGTTGGACAAACAAGCGGCACCGAAAAACAATCGCGGCCGTCAGGCTGCCAACCCGAAAGCCGAGGCAGCCAAGACCTTCGCCAGCAAGATCTTCAACAGCTATGAGTTCGGCTATCGCCGCATCAGCATTGAGCGCCCGTTGCGGCAGTCCTTCCAATTCAGTGACGCACGCATAGCGGAATGTCGCTACGCCCCTGGTGCCCTCAACAGAGCCATGAAATGGCTCTACCAAGAGTTCAGTGCCGTAGAGGGTGAGAGCTGGAACGACGCTGACACCTGCAAGCGTTACGGTGACCTCAGCGCACATGAAGATGCCATTCGCCGTTACTTCAAACTGCACTTCGCCGATCTGAAAGAGAAGCACATCAAGGATCTGCTCAACAGAACAACATGGCTGGATCAGAAGCGGCTGCTGTTAAAGATGCAACAGTTGCAGGCCATCATCGGCACTGCCCAGCACGACGACATGAACACCTTTGACGATGCGATCAAGACCGCCTGCAAGCAACAGGGCATTGCCTTGGACGCGAAAGACAAAAAGCAGATTATCGATGCTGTGAGCTGGAAGAACCCGGCAGCGGCCAAGGTCATCAAGAAGATTCACAAAACGAAAGCAACCCCCCTGTATGGCTTGTTTGCCGTCGACGGCGAGGTACTGGAGTACCAAACCGACAGCGACCTGCGCGATAACGAAAACGTCGCACTTGATCCAAACCAGAGCGTTAATGCCACTAACGAGGCCTACTTCCTTAAAGAAGTACAGCCGCACGTTCCTGATGCTTGGATCGATGCCAGCAAAAAAGACGCGAAAGATCAGGAAGTCGGCATTGTAGGTTATGAAATACCCTTTAACCGCCATTTCTATCAGTACCAACCACCGAGGGATTTGCTGAAGATTGATGCGGATCTGGATGCAGTATCAGCGGAGATTATGCAGCTGTTGCAAGAGGTGCATTCATAATGCCGGGTAGATATAAGTCGTATTCCGAGCATAAGGATTCGGGAGTTGAATGGCTGGGTTCAATCCCAAATCATTGGGACGTAAAAAAACTAAAGTTTTTAGCTTATATTCAACCAAGCAATGTTGACAAAAAGACCAGTACAAAAGAAACCCCCGTACTGCTTTGCAATTACACCGACGTATACTATAACGAAACGGTGCATGCAGATATGGACTTCATGAAGTCCAGCGCAACCGAAGATCAAATAGAAAAATTCACACTAAAATCTGGTGATATCATCATCACTAAAGATTCGGAAGATCCTAACGACATAGCAATACCAACATTCGTACCTGAGAGTATGCCGGGAGTGGTGTGCGGCTACCACCTCTCAATCATCAGGCCGCAATCCACTATTTACGGCCTATACATTAAGCGGGTATTTGAGTGTGGTTATGCGCGCGCATATTTCTCTACAAGATCCAATGGCTTAACCCGATATGGCCTGGGTACTCATGCCTTGGCGAATGTATTTTACCCAACCCCCCCAGAGAAGGAGGCTGAAAACATCGCCAACTTCCTAGACCACGAAACCGCCAAAATCGACACCCTGATCGAAAAACAACAACAGCTTATCCAGCTGCTAAAAGAAAAACGTCAGGCCGTGATTAGTCATGCCGTGACAAAAGGCTTAAACCCCAACGTCAAGCTGCGTAACTCGGGTGTTTTAAGTATCGGGCTAATGCCAGAGCATTGGACGCTGAAGTCACTATCTTTGGCCTCCAAGAAACTGGCTGTTGGTTTGGCAATGTCAGTAACGGATTGTTATGAAGAAGAAGGCGTTCCAATTATCAGAAATCAGAATATAAAAGAGGGATATTTTGATGGGGGTGATATGTTGTATTTGAATCCAGGCTTTGCTGAGGCGCAGGCTTCAAAAAAAGTAAAGGCTGGGGACGTGGTAATAGTTAGAACAGGTTCTAATGTAGGTTTAACCTGTTGCGTACCTGATGAATATGATCAATGTCACACATTTACAACATTAATCGTTACTCCCTCTGATGAGTTGGTTAAGGAATACTTCACGTACTGCATGAATTCTGCTTACGGAAAAGCAGAAGTAAATAGGCTAAAATTTGGTTTTGGCAAAGATAATCTTAATGTTGGCGAACTCCGAGCCATGCCTACATTGCTGCCTAGCGTTGATGAGCAAAAGGAAATAGTTTCTTATCTGGAGCAAGAGGTCGCCAAGATCGAGTTGATGGTTAAGAAGGCGTATGTCGCAATCGGACTGATGCAAGAACGCCGCACCGCCCTAATCTCCTCCGCCGTTACTGGCAAAATCGACGTAAGAGATTGGGCCGCACCGCCAGCCAATCAAACCGACAAGGAAGTTTCCGCATGAATGTATCGGCTGGCGCTAAGGCCAACGAGCTGACGTTTCAGAACGATATGCTCAAGCACCTGGTGGCCAACGGCTGGCTGTTGGGCAAAGCGGAACACTACAACCGTGAACTGGCTTTGTACCCTCACGACTTGCTAGGGTTTGTGCAAGATACCCAACCCGAACAATGGCAAAAGTTCTGTGCGCTATACCCCAACCACCCCGAGCAGCACTTTCTTGAGCGGGTAGCCAGCCAGCTTAATAAAACCGACCCCAACGCAGCCAGTAAAGAAATGCGCACCTTCGGCACCTTAGGTGTGTTGCGCCACGAACTGCGCCACCGGGGCACCCGTTTCAGCCTGTGCCAGTTCAAGCCCGAACACGACCTAAACCCTGATACCTTAGCGCGTTACGCCAATAACCGCTGCCGGGTGGTGCCAGAGCTTGTGTATTCACCCTGGGCCACGCTAGAACACTTCGAGCAAACCGGCAGCAAGGCCCAAGCTTGGCGGATTGACCTGGTGTTGTTTGTAAACGGTTTGCCGGTGGCCACACTGGAGCTGAAATCCGAATTCAAGCAGGCCGTCCACAACGCCATTAAGCAATATAAAACCACCCGGTTTGCCACAGACCCGGTGACCAAAAAGCCCGAACCGCTGCTGACCTTCAAGCGCGGTGCCCTGGTGCATTTTGCCGTCAGCCAGTACGAGGTCTATATGGCCACACGACTGGAAGGCGCGGACACCTTCTTCCTGCCGTTTAACAAGGGCACCGCGGTCGGCGGTGCCGGTAACGATGTGCCGGAAGACATTAACCAGTACGCCACTGATTACCTGTGGAACGAGGTGCTGCTGCCAAGCAATCTGCTGTCGATTCTCGGGCACTTTGTGCATCTGCAAATTGAAGAGAAAGAAGATTGGGAAGGCCGTAAATACAAAAAAGAAAGTCTGATTTTTCCGCGTTACCATCAGTGGGATGTGGTGAATAAACTGGTCACGGCGGCCCGCACCGAAGGCCCCGGCCATAAATACCTAATCCAGCATAGCGCCGGTTCAGGTAAGTCAAACTCGATTGCCTGGATCGCGCATCAGCTGTCAGCGCTTTACGACGCGGAAGGGTGCAAGCAGTTCAACTCCGTGATTGTAGTGACGGATCGCACCGTGCTGGATGATCAGTTGCAAGACACCGTCAACCAGTTTGAACACGTCGATGGCGCGGTTGGCCGCATCAATAATCAAGAAGGCGACGGCTCGAAATCAGAGAAGCTGGCAGCAGCGCTGGAGCACTCACAGCCGATTATTATTGTCACCATTCAGACTTTTCCCTATGTGCTGCGGGCCATCGAGAACAGCGTCAGTTTGAAAGAACGCTGCTACGCGATCATTGCCGATGAAGCCCACTCCTCCCAAACAGGATCGACAGCGCGGCAGCTGAAAGAAGTGCTGATGATTGAGGCCAAGGCTGATGGTGAGGACGAACTCAACTCTGAGGACATCCTCGATGCCGCCGTAGCTTCACGCCGCGTGTCGAAAAACCTCAGCTACTTTGCCTTCACTGCCACGCCGAAAACCAAGACGCTGGAGCTGTTTGGCCGTTTACCCAAGCCCACTGAGCAGCCATCTAAAACCAATAAGCCCGCGGCCTACCACGTGTACAGCATGCGTCAGGCTATTGAAGAGGGCTTTATTCTCGATGTGCTGAAGAACTACACCAACTACAAAGTGGCCTACAACCTGGCGCAAAAAATCGACAAGGCGGATCAGGAGGTCGAAAGCAAAAAAGCCAAGGTCAAGCTCAATCAGTGGGTGCGCCTGCACGAATACAACATCGCGCAAAAGGTGCAGGTGATTGTTGAGCACTTTCGCAACAACGTGATGGGGTTATTAGGGGGGCAAGCCAAAGCCATGGTGGTCACCAGCTCACGCAAAGAGGCCGTGCGCTACAAGCTGTGTTTCGACAAATACATCGTCGACAAGGGCTACCAAAAAATCCATGCCATGGTGGCATTCTCTGGTGAAGTGGAATTCACCGACAAAGATCCAAACGCGGTCGCGCTGCTCGGCAACAAATATACCGAGAGCAACATGAACCCCAACCTCAAAGGCCGCGATATGCGCAAAGCCTTTGATAGCGATGATTATCAGGTGATGATTGTTGCCAACAAATTTCAGACCGGCTTTGACCAACCCAAGCTCTGCGCCATGTACGTGGACAAAAAACTCGGCGGCGTCGAATGCGTGCAAACCCTGTCGCGCTTGAACCGTACGTATCCCGGCAAGGCAGACGTTGGCACGTTCATCCTGGACTTCTTCAACGAGCCGCAAGACATTCTCGACTCGTTCCAGCCGTACTTTCAGACGGCAGAGTTGGCAGATGTTTCCGATCCAGACCTGATCTTCGATTTGTTTGAGAAGCTCAACGCGGCGGGCATTTACAAGTCCAGCGAGGTTGAGCAGTTCTCCGCAGCCTTTTTCATCAAAAACAAAAGCAATGCGGCGATTGCCAACATTTGCAAGCCTGCGGTCGAACGCTGGACGAAACGCTACAAGTTGGCGGTTGATGCCTACGCACACTCGAAAGACATATTTGAGAGAATCAAAAAGACTCAGGATGCAGTGTTGATCGCCAACGCTGAAAACGATCTGAAGGAATGCAAGCAAGCCAAGGACGCCCTGGACATCTTCAAAAAGGATCTGCGCACCTTTGTGCGTTTCTATGAATTCATGTCGCAGATCGTCGATTACGATGATAAGCAGCTGGAAAAGCTCAGTCTGTACGCACGCAATTTAAGCCCAATGCTGCGTGAAACCGCTGTGGATGAGGATGATATTGACCTCACTGGTGTCGTGCTCAGCCATTACCGCGTTTCGAAAATACGCCAGCAAGACCTGAAGCTGAAAGAAGACTCGCCCGACTATAAGCTCGTGCCAGGTGAGGGGCTTGGATCAGCGGCTGCGAAGGACAAAAAGGAAGAGCTGCTTTCACAGATATTAGAACGGCTCAATGAGCTGTTTGTGACGGACCAACTGACTGAAAAAGACATGGTAAATTACGCCTATACCATCCGTGACAAGGTCAGTGAAAACCAGTTAGTTATGCAACAACTGGCAAACAATACTCCCGAACAGGCATTGCTTGGAAACTTCGCCAATGCGGTTGATGACGCGATTATGGACAGTGGCGATGCCCACCAGAACCAGATGATGCAACTGCTCTCTGACCCTGCTAAGGCCAGTAAATTTGCCAGAGTGGTTTTCGACTTACTTAAGCTGGCAGACCAATAATCGCATGTCCCACCGCAGGTGGGACTTTCTCCAGACTAGAAAAGAGATACTGACTGTAGGTGCTACTGAACAAGTAATTGGGCAGCAGGCTGCTGCCCAATTTATCAACTGCCAGGAACGCTCGCGACCTCAGTAGCTGCCACTTCATCGAAACGCGGAAATCGCTGCTTTAATCGCTCAATCGTCCACCGCCACTTCGGCGTAGTCGGACGGCAAACCGTATTCTGATTCCCAAACATCCCAATCTCTCGTACTGCCTGGCTCACCGGCACGCTTTGCAGCCATTGGATCGGAACAAAATAGTCGCAGCGCTCCGGATCGTCAGCAAATTCTGCATGATAGTTGGCGCGCGTTGCGACCTCTAGCACCGGCCGCTCCTCGCCGTCTTGCATCACTGTGAACTCGTTCGCAGGTGTGGACGTGCCAAGAACGCGTCCTACGCCGACATAGCCTTGCTGCGGAATGTTTACCCAGATCCGATCTCCCGGAGACAGGAGCTGCAGGGTCTTGCTGTACCACGCGCCTCCACCGCCGGAAATAAAACCGAACTCCACAGCATCGGCCCATGAGCGCGAGGCAGAATCGCCGAACGAACAGTAGAACTCGCCGTTCCAAGGCTCGCTATGCCCTTCGCTCGTCGACGCGGCGTTCACTTGAGTCTGAACAGGATCGAGTAACCAGGATCGACTCAGTAGCTGTTGATCGCCCACCTGGAAAATTTGAAAACAGAGCACGTTGATCGGAATATCTCGCTTGCTGAGGTACTCAACGATTCGCTCGCTGCTGACATCCAACTCCGTGGCGACGATGATCAGTTGGTGGCTTTTATTCAAATCATCGTCGTCTAGCACACGACCAAAGCGCGCTAGAAAATCTGCATACAAGCTGCTTCCGGGGCGGAACCGTTGGTAAATCGCCGCGATTTCGTTCTCACGCAGACTCTCGACCCACACGGCGTAATCGAGGGTCTGAGCAACGACTTCACGGGGCGTGCGGTCTCGTTTGAGCTCAATTAGTACCAGATTTCCATCAGGAGCAATGGCCAATAGATCAATGCGCCCCCCCATACCAGTGCTTTCTTGCCTACCTATCAGCATCCACTCATCCGAGAGAATGCTTGGGGAGCTGATGATCATTTCTTCCAGTAGCTGCTCACTAGCCAATCGGCTTTGGCGAAGCTTATTGGGTGTAAGGCCGACGGTCCAGACGTCCGTTTTGATAGGCAAGCTGTGAGTCCTTGATGAAATTTTTTATGATAAAACTGGATTTCGCCGTCGAAACTCCGACCACGCAACAATCGCTGGTAGATGCTGAATTAGTTAGCGAGCTACTGACCAAATCAACATTCCATACATGCGTGAAACTCGGGTACGAATACGAGGAACTAGGTTGCCTCAGCTTACTCGCTCAGAAGGCATAATCCGTGCAAGGTCGAGAATCGCCTTGGCAAAAGCCTCTCCCACACCATTTCGCGAGATTTGTACGACCTCATTCAGACCCGTGGTGCTAGACAACTTCAATTCATCGTAAAGACAAACAGGGAGTTCACGATTGTTTTTGAATCTACGATCAGGGCCGCCCTTCTTGTTAACAAATTGCCACGTCCTGTCGACTACCGTGGCATCCCTGGGAAGCGAAGCACTTTCAATAAACCGCTTCGCATTGACCTGCAACTGCAGCTCTCGATAGCTAACCGCGCCCACACTTTTCTCGTCATAAATCAATACACGATCAGGGAAGAAATGCAGCGTTTGGCGCCCAACAACCATGGAGATAGTTTCTATATTGGTTTTTACATAAGGTGGTGAAGACCGAGCAATAGTCGTTTTTTTCCGACGTACAAGATTGCTCGCACCAGCGTGATACTTACGATCATGAACGGCGCCTTCGGCCTCGATATGCCAGGCCGCATCTGCTGCCGAAACCTGCTGGCCACTGCTGTGCAGTGCTTCGTAAGCTTCTTCCATCTCGGCGTCAAAATCGTAAAACAGTACAACCGTCTTAGCCATCGTATCGCGTACTGCAGAGGCAATTGTTAGGACTGAACCGAGGATAAGCGCACCCCACATAGTCCCAATGGACCAACCATTACGCAGGCCAAGAAATACTACGAGGATTCCTAGGACACCAATCCATGGCCAAAGCCGCCATCTTGCCTGCTTCGCATTCATTTCATCGAGCAAATCACGTGAGGATGAATCCACGATTTGCGAAGCATCCGCGGACTCGATCTCGACTAAAGGAGCGTGAGTGCCCTCAGGTATTACGGTAGTTTCAACGTGAGGCAAAAAAGGCGGCTTATCGTTGGTCCTTGGTACGGTAGCCCGGTAGTACAGGCCTCCCCGCCCCATATGAACGTAATTGCCTCGAGGTCCGGTCCCGATGCGTAGGCCTTTCAATCCCACCGAAACGCCCACACCCTGCTGGGACAGATTGAAACGAAACAGCCCTACTCTGACGCTCTTACGAATATAGAATCCCATTAACATTCCTTGATACAGCTTGAACATCCACTGTTAGGCGCAGACTCACTGCTCGCCAATCACAAGCAATATATCGTCGATATACCGCCCTTCCGCACCATGGGTACCATTACGCAAATACCCAGGAATCATCTGCTGAAATTCGATACGGTCTGCCGGAAGAAACTCAAGCAATGCTTCCAACATCGCTGGCCTCAATAGCCGCTGGTTAACAGGCACCTCTGGCAAATTCGGCCGGATCACATTCTCTTCAAGCCAGACCAACTTCTCTCGCAGGCTGTAGTTACCCTCAAGGGTAATACGCTCAGCGTGCTCGCTCTGCTCATCTGCCACTTGCTGGATCGAAACCTCCTCAGATTCCGTACTCCCCCCCTCGACCTCTGCAGCTGGCTCGGTTCGCAACCTCGCAAGCTCCTGAAGGATGGGTTCGATTTGCACACGGGCATTACGGAACCAGTCCACCGACCAAATGCGGCGAATATTCCAGCCCAATTGCTCCAACACGCTTTGACGCAGACGATCACGGTCACGCGCTGACTTGGCCGAATGATATGCCGCACCGTCGCATTCAATCCCCATCAGGTAGCGACCGGGCTGCCCTGGATCACGTACCGCCAGATCAATGAAGAAACCAGCAACACCAACCTGGGGCTCGCATTGATAGCCATGACGAGACAGCATCTCAATGACAGCCACTTCGAAATCACTGTCGGGAGCACGTTCAGACTCTTTGATGTGCGGCATGCGGCCGGACTCAGCGAAATGCAGAAAATCACGCAGTGCCTGCACGCCTCTGCTGGAAGTACCGGTCACCACTACATCGGTCGAGCTAAACGAGGAGAACACCTGCATCCGCTTCTTGGAGCGGGTATACAGCACGTTCAAACGTCGCCATCCGCTGGCACCGTTAATCGGGCCAAAACGTTGAGGGACGGTACCGCCTACCTCCATAGGGCCGTAGGTGCCGGAGATGTAAATAACATCTCGCTCATCACCCTGGACGTTTTCCAGGTTCTTGATAAACAGTGGCTCATCCTGACTTTGATTACGGTCCAATGCGACTTGCAGTTGCGGGCTTTGTTTGGCCAGATGCTCAAGCATCCGCTCGATTTGATCAGCCTGTTTGACGTTCATGGCCACCACACCTAGCGACTCATCAGGGCGGTGAATAACGTGGTGCTCGATGGCTTTGGCGACAACCTCGGCCTCTTCGATATTGCGTTGCTCGACAAAACGCCCGCGAGGCACTCTGACAAACTTGACGCCAAATTCGGTTGATTCACGGTGCGGTGATGGGTACACCACCAAATTGCTTTCATAGAAGGCTTTGTTGGAGAAAGCAATCAGGCTCTCGTGACGGGAACGGTAGTGCCAACGTAGACGTCGCAGCTTGAACAGCGGCATGGCTGCTTCCAAAATGCTTTCCGAGTCCTCGGCCAATGATGCATCTGTTTCATCGGTATCCGAATCGCCACCATTGCGGGAAAAGAAGTTCGTCGGTGGCAGCTGTTTCGGGTCACCCACGACCACTAGCTGTTTACCTCGGGCGATGCTACCCAATGCTTCCTCCGGGCGCATTTGAGAGGCTTCATCCATGACAACCAAATCGAACTCGACGTGCCCAGCTGGTAAATATTGAGCAACGGCCATTGGCGACATCATGAAGCAGGGTTTGAGGCCTTGTAGCGCTTCAGCTGCACGGTTCATCAGGCTGCGGATCGGAACATGCCGTGTCTTTTTCTCAGCCTCGCGCTGCAGCAAAGCCAGTTGCGTAAAGTCTCTGACCGCTCCATGACTATTTCCGACAGGAATATTGTTCTGACTAATACGTGAAGAAACCTGCTCACGTTGAAGATGCTTGAGCTGCTCATCGATATCAGCGAACCGAGCGCGGATGGCCTCCTGTTCTTTGCCCGAAAACTGACCCAGAGAGGGGTCAAGCTCAAGGATTTTCAATGCCCAGCTGTCAAGAAGCCCGAGCAGACAGGCATCAATGCAACGCTCAGAAACCAGCTTTTGCGTCTCGATTGCTTCGACGACGCTCTCAAACCCTAACTCGACCAGGTGCAAACGCAAGCGGCGGTACTCGAACCAATGGTCGAGCAGATCGGGGTTCTGAGCGGCCCAGGACAGACGACTGGCCATGGGCTCGAAATCTGCTTTCTCAATGGACTGCCACCACTGATCAGCAATAACCGCAGCGCTTTGGAAAAACGCTTCCAGTGCCTGCTCCCAGATATCTACAGCTTGCGCGAGCGCTGTACCTTGTTGATGCCAATGGAGTATCAGCTCCTCAGCTTCCTTTGGTGTGCACGCGGTCAACTGCGGAACGAGAATATCCCGAATCGGCAACGCCAAAATGGGCTGAACGAATGCAACCGTATGCCGCCAGGTCGTCAAGCGAGGTCGGGCCGCTGAAAGGTTGTCTATCCGAGGGAGCTCTTCACCTAACAAGCAGGTTTGTAGCACTGCGTCGCTTTGCAGTGCCGCCGAGCGGGTCTGCCAGCTCTCCACGGCCTGAATCAACTGCAGCAGTTGCCCCATCGTGGGCTTCTCTTCGCTGACTACGGGTAATAAAGAGCGTAGAGGGATTCCGATATCTTGGATAAGGCGAACATACAGTCCCTGTGGAGCAAGCAAATCTTCCGAACGCAAATCATGACTGTCAAAAGGCAACAGTTCTTCCAGGTCAAGACGATGCTCCAGGACATCCATCAGATAGGGTTCGAGGTCCGCGCTATCGCCCGAAACACTGGCCAATAGTTGCTGATCGACCTTAAGCAGGTATTCCGCAACCCATACCTTTGCACCGAATCCACGTCCGCATTCAGCCCGCAAGAGCTTGTACCAACCCCGCAAGCGCTTGAGTGCGTCGATCGGAGTATCAAGTCCTTGGAAATGCTCACCCAACTTTTCGGTGAACGCTTTGTTTTCATTCAGTTGACTGTGCTTTTTCAAATAGGCAATGACATCAGGCAAGACCACCAGAAGCTGGTTCAGCTTGAGCCCTGGTCGCGCCATGGCCAAGATTTCGGCTTTAGCAGAGCGCCATTGCCCCTTGAACCAGCGGAAAAGTGATTTATCTGCCAGAACCCGACTCAAATCTTCCAGTCGCGTATGACCAGGCAATCGTTCCAGCGTGAAATGACTCGCAGCCTGCTCCTGCAACTGCTTGATGACCGGGATGTCACTGTCCAACTCTACGAGCAACCCGTCCAAGGTCTCGTCTTCGAAGCGTTTATGGCGAAGAGGTGCCAAATCCTCGGGCATCGCCGCGAGCATTTGTAGAAAGAGCACTACTTGTTCAATGCCGATAAAATCGCTTCGCAAGCCTTGAACCGCGGCCCCTTCCGCCAACAACTGAATCAGCCTTTGAACGCGTGGAGCCAGCTCCAGTAACTCCTCAGCCTCTTCGATCACATCCAGCAAGACATTAAGTGACAGGGTCTCATCACCGTTATGCAGACGTATGGCCGCGCAGGCTTTTTTGATAGAAGCTATCGCTTGCCCAGAGCCAATAACATCAGCGCGCAATGATCGAGCTAGTACACCCTGCTCGTCCAACAAGGAGTCCATACCTTGCAGCCAAAGCTTCAATGCCTCACAGGACTCGATATCCAGTCGTCCTAACAGATCCCAATCCTCATCACCTTTAGGTAATGTAAGAACCGGAATTGAAGCGGCTAAATCTCGCAACTGATCTGGGCTGTAGGTTTCCAGCACAGCTACCTGTAGCTGTTCTGCTAATTGAGGACGAAGAGTCGCTAGACGACTCAGCGCCTGCTGAGCCAGGGAGAGATTTTCTAGAAGTGCAGAGCGCTCAGCACCAGTCACACGCGTTTTTGTGCTGCCAAACCACGGGTGCGTTTCAAGTTTGCCCGCGTGGCCAGCTTCCTCAGCTGTCTTGCGATAGATGTGTGCATAAAAGCCGGCCTGCTCTCGCAAATGCATTTTATCGATTCGCGCCTCCGACTCCGGGTGCAGGTCGGAAGGTTTAATCGACAACGCCTCACGCAAACGCGTTGCCTGCATTAGCACCTCATGAACACTCATCCCCGACTCTTCGAACTGAGCATGGAGATGATGTACGTGTTTGTTGAGCTGCTGCTTCAATCGCTCATAGTTGGCAATCAGATCCGCCAGTTGCTTGGGCGAGCGAAAGCCACCGCTGTTCTGAATACGTTGCCGGATGCTATCGATAACAGCGCTCTTTTGACTCTTATGACTATGCAGCTCCAGACAAAAATCGCCTAACCCTGCCCTTGTCAGACGGGTTTTGACCACCTCAAGCGCTGCGCGCTTCTCCGCAACGAACAACACTTTTTTGCCTTGGGCCAGTGCCGCAGCAATCATGTTGGTGATGGTCTGAGACTTCCCTGTACCGGGTGGCCCCTCGATCACAAGATCATCCCCGCGAATCACGTCTATCAATGCGCTGTGCTGAGAGCTGTCAGCGTCATCAATTAGAGGAAACTGCAGGTGAATCTGCTCAATGTCGTCTATTGAATGCTCGACGCAAAATGCGCCTTGCTTTCCTGTCGAATCGGCCGGTAAACCGTCCATCCCTGTTAGCCGCTTAACCAGGCCATGATCCAGCAACGATTGGTCTTTCCAACGACCTGGATCAAGGTCGAGATACATCATCAACTTGCCAAACTCGAACAAGCCAAGCGATGCGTAACGATGAACCTTCCAGTCAGGTTTAACCTTCAGCACCGTTTCAACAATGCGCTCGAAGTATTCCTCGGGGGTGCTGTCGTCGGTTATCCGCGGTAGCGCGATACCAAAATCGACGCGAAGCTTTTCCCGTAATGAAAGGTTGGTAAGAATGTCTTCGCCAGTAGGATGTACGCGGTATTCGAACGTCGCGGTTTGAGGATTGAGTTTGCCTTTCTCCAGATTCACTGGCACCAGCATCAGCGGCGCTAGGCGGGTGCTGTCTTTACCTGCGACTGAGTCGTCCCACTCCAGGAACCCGAGCGCAAGATAAAGAATGTTCGCACCCGTTTCCTCGAGTGCCGATCGCGACTGGGTATACAGAATCTGTAGCCGCGACTCCATCTCCACGGGGTAATAAAGCGTCTGAATAGCGTCGTCAGAATGCTTACCTGTTTGCCCGGTTTCAGGGGGCAGTGGTAGCTCATAGCTGGTCGCTATACCGAGGATCTGCGCCCAGACTTCTGCCGTAGGCTGTTTCTTTAACTCAACAACTGCGCCTGTCTTTTCGTCCAGCTTCAAAAAGCCGTGGGTAAGTAGCTGCCTTTCCGTTGGTTCAGGAACAGCAGCAAATCGCATGGATTTTTCATCTGCCAAGGTATCGAACAGGTGATCCGGCAACTCATCAATAATCCTTACGAAACGTTTGGAGCGCGCATGTGAAAAGTTCAGCAGCCGATTGCGAGCGCTGAGGTCGAGAAGCCTGCTTCTCAGCTTCTCCAGGCTTTCCGGTATCTCGCTTGGGGGCGTATCAAGGTCATCCCAATCGGTAAGAGGCGCTGGATCAATGGACTTTGAATGACCCTTGGACTCGGTATCGAACCGATAAACCGACCCTCCCCGGCCGCTACCTTTATTGAGCAGTCCCTTGGTAATGAGCTCGTCGCGAAGACTCCAGTACTCTTCCTCAGAGACAGCAAAATTCTGAAGCTCAGCTCGCCGATCGATCCGGTCCCTGAGTGACTTGTTGCCAACGGCCGTCCCGTCTGCGGGGACCAGTTCCAGTATCCATTGCAGAACAAGTTCATACCGTTGGACAGCCAATGATTCAGGGCCTGAGTTCACGTCGATCACCGCTAATTTTTGGGGCAACTGCCTGATAGGTTTTTTCCGGGCACGGTAAACCGATGCTCAGCTTCAGCTGGCCGCGATAACAAGAGAGGCTTTGTAGGGGCGCTGCCGATTTCTCGGTGCGCTCAAGATGCCATCCTTGGGAAACAGCGGTCTGCCTGGAGTTTGATGGATGTCACAATATCCAGCACTCGGAGCAAGGTAAAGGCAAAGCGCCTTCACGCCGCACAAATCCCCGTCTCCTCGACGATTGGTCAGTAAATCCCCCTACACTTATAGAAAACTCGGTCTCGGGATGATTCTCATTTCTAAACCCTTGATCTTACGGCTCCGTCAGAGGCGGAATGCAAAACTCGAGTTAAGCACGAAAGTACGTCTCTCAATTCGACCTCCTCGACCGTTTTCTCGATGCTCGATCAAAGTTCAATTCGGGCAACAACCAAACAAAAAAACTGACCAAAAAAGCCGGTCTTTACCGGAAAAAAATCAAAAGAAATCGTCAAAAAGTGGGTGAACAAATGGGGGAACAATAGGTTTTATAAAAACTATAATTTATTAATTTTCAATTACTTAACTACATAAAAAGCTAACCACAAGCCGGCTTTTTAATGCCTGCAGTCATCGAAATCCAAATACCCAACGCCAACCAAACATTCAGCCAATAGCGGGCCGCATATCGCCCTGCCCGCCTCTCAAGTCGCGTCACCTAGGCTGCAAACACTCCACCGCCCGTTCCGCCACCAGCTTCGCCATCTCCACCAAATGCATCACCGCCCTCTGCGGCGCAGCCAGCGGCTCCCCGAGCACCTGCGATGTCGCCACCGCACATTGCAGCAACTCAGCCACACGCACCCAGGCATCCTCGAAGCTCAGTTCTTCATTGACAGTAAAGGGGTTGGCCGCAGGCGATGACGATGAATCCGAAACAACGTTATCCATAGCAAAACTCCAATCGATAGTTTGGAGCTGCCACTCCCCGCGACTAAACGAAAGGCGGCAGCTGTACGCAGGTTAGTCGACCGGTCGATTGGAACCCGGCGCACCCGAAGGTGCCCTGCGTACAGCTACCATAAGAGGCAGGCGAAGGGGGGCCTGACTCATGAGTTGCTCATACGCCAATCGAATTCGGGCGACTAAACCCGATCACTGAATTTGCAGTGACGGACCGCAGCCTAGTCACGGAATTTCGCTGGCGCAAGCGGCTGGGATTCTCTAGGAAACGTCCTGCAAATGAAAGGGATCGATACTGCTGGCCGTTCAACCAATTGTCTCTTTTAAGTTGACAGTAAGACGCCTCCCAGCCGATTTACCCCCCACGTCCCACCCATTAATCTGTGCCCATGTTGAACGCAACGCCCAACCCACTTAAACAAAAAAGGATTCAACCATGAGCACGCCAACCTACAACCGCTTGAACAAAGACGACGCCGTAGTCCTGCTGGTCGACCACCAGACCGGCCTGATCTCCCTGGTGCAGGACTTTTCGCCCAACGAATTCAAGAACAACGTGCTGGCCCTGGCGGATCTGGCCAAGTTCTTCAACCTGCCGACGATCCTCACCACCAGCTTCGAGCAAGGCCCGAACGGCCCGCTGGTGCCGGAGTTGAAGGCGATGTTCCCGGACGCGCCGTACATTGCCCGTCCTGGTCAGATCAACGCGTGGGACAACGAAGACTTCGTCAAGGCGATCAAGGCCACCGGGCGTAAGCAGATCATCATTGCCGGTGTGGTGACGGATGTGTGCGTGGCGTTCCCGACGCTGTCGGCGCTGGCGGAGGGGTTTGAGGTGTTTGTGGTGACGGATGCGTCGGGCACGTTCAATACCACGGTGCAGCAGGCGGCGTGGAGCCGGATGACGCAGGCCGGTGCGCAGTTGATGAACTGGTTTTCGGTGGCGTGTGAGTTGCACCGCGACTGGCGCAACGATATCGAAGGCCTGGGCAATCTGTTGTCCCAGCGTATTCCGAACTATCGCAACTTGATGAATGGTTATGCGGCGCTGACGGCGCAGCAGAAGTAAGAAAACCGCCGTCAACGATAAGCCTGCTTGAAAAAGCAGGCTTGCTTCGTTAAATACCGCTATGGACGTTGCGGCGCCAGCGCTTTACTCAGTAGAAATAGTTGGACTCCGCTTTTTTATCGAGCCCCACCAAAACACTCTGAGCAATTCGGCAGGCCGTCGGCGCGGCGTTGGGCCCCCAGTGCTGGCAGTAATAACGACCTTCGTTGACCGACTTACCTTCCTCGGTGAAGACTTCGATCACCGCATTCCAGAGTGACACCCGTGGGGCGTCGCTGGTGGGGTCGAGGCACAACAGGTGGGTGATTTGTAATTCATCGTCATCGTTTGCCTGGTAACCCTGATAGCCGATAACCAGCAGCCAATGCCCCGCCAGGCCACCGTCCCAATCGACACCGACGATCGGGATTTTACGGTTGTCGACGGCATCGGCAATATTGCGGATGGTCGTTTGTCGTCGCGGAGCCGCATCCAGCACTTCGGTCACAACCCCGGCGCGCTTGAACACGTCAACCAGCCAGCTCACATCGAAATCGTCGGTGCCTTCCGACACCAGAGCGCCGAAGGCCAGCAGGCTTTCGCGAAAGCGACCCAGTCGAGTTCGGCCATCATAGCTGTCGAGTGATTGAGCCTGCTCGCGAGACATGACGCCCAGCGCGATCAAGGTCATCGCCACGCAATAGGGTCCACAGGCGCCATCCATTTCGCCTTGGCGCAAATGCACATAATCATGTGCCTGGGGGTGGGCACAGGTCACCGGGCCGTTGGGGGATACCGACAACCACGGGCTTACAAACATTCGATTCATGCAGTGTCATTCCTTTGCAAAAAAAGCAGCCGCCCCGTATGGGCGGCGTCACGACGAAAAGGCGGGTTCAACTCAGGCGTTCAAGCTGGGAACTCCAGCGCCTGCAATGTGCGCGTCAGTTCATGCCAGTCGCTGCAGTCTTTTTCACGTTGGCTGGCGGCGCCTTGCAAGGCGTTACGGCTCTCTTCGTAAGGTTTTCTCTGCTCGCGGAAGAGTTGGTCAATCAACTCACAGACGCTTTGGACCAAGGCGCTCTCCACCTCGGCGCTTGTTTCTTCAATCCACTGTATGCGTTGAAGAGCACGGCTGTGGTTGCGCTCGTTCTCCTTCTCTTCGCTGCGAGCGGCCATAAAAATTTCCGCAATGGCGAATACCAGTTGAACCACTGGCGCTGCGCGCCCCGCCCATTTCTGCAAGGTCGAGAGCCAACGGCCTTTCAACATCGGTATCTTCAGTTTGCGGCCCAGTACCAGCAACGAGGTCAGGTGATCCTGGTTGATGCCCTTGAGCTGAGCGAAGATCGGTCCGGACAACTTGTCCAGCAGTTCGCTTTCTTCGATGTTCGAATACAGCTTGGGATCGATCCCGGCGCCCGACAGCAACTCGTTGATTTGCGCCTTGCGCATGCTCTGCAACTCGCCTTCCAGCCATTGCTGCAGTTTCTCGGCAATGCCCTGTGCCTGAACCTCCAATGCACGGGTCAACGACGCGGGATCGGTACACTGATCGAGCGCAGCCTCGATGGCCGGCCGTGCCGCGAGAATCTCACGGCGCACCAAATGCCTGGCGCTGTTTTTCAGCTGTTGCTGCTGACGAGCCATATGCTCCAACTGAGCGTCAATCGCGCCTAACTGCTGGGCGTGTGGTGTTTCGCCGTCGATGCAGTTGGCCACTGGCGCCAGCAATGCCCTTTCGATAATTCCGAAGGTTTGCTTGAGCAGTTGTTGCTCACTGTCGAAATGCTGCAGCCATTGTTTGAATCGAACGATGAAGGCTTCAAAACCCGAGTGTTCAAGCAGTTTCGCCTTGCCCTCCAGGCGGCCACGACTTGCCGTTCTGATATTCATCAATATCACGGGCAACTGTTGAACCAGGCGCTCATCGATAGCATTTTTGCGCGCATGGTTGAGCAGTGTCAGAGAGAAGCTGGACTGGATACGCTCGATAGCGGCAGGGTCGCTGTCTTCATAGTTCAGCACGACGAACAGCGGGCGACGCTGGGCAATCAAAGTAAAAATACGCTCGATTATGTTTTGCGCGTCCTGATCTTCCTGGCGCAACACGAACAGAATCAGGTTGGCCCGTTTCAACTGCTCGGTGCTGACTTCTTCGTGTGCAATGGGTGCATTGATGCCCGGAGTATCGAGCAAGATATGCCCATCCCAATCGTAGCGATGTACCGCATCGGTGGTTGGAATATCGCCAACCACAGCGCGCTCTTCACCCAGCAAAGCATTGATCAACGTACTTTTGCCGGCGTTGTAGGCACCGAACAACATCACGTGTACTTTGCGTTCATCAATCTGTTCGACTAATTGTTCGATACGCTGGGACGCATCTGGCAGGTAGCGCGAAGCAATGCCGCAGGCGCTGGCGAGTAGGGTTTTGTAGTGTTCAAAAGGGTTCATCGCGCAATACGCTCCTTCAGCTGCTTCAGGTCCTGTTCGCTGGTCGCGATGATGTCGAACAGGCGCATGGCCTCGACTTCCACCAGGTTGATCGACTCGATGCAGGTGTCTACCGCCACGTTAACGGCCTTGGGCAAGCGAGCACGCAGGTCGCTCTCAAGCTTGGCATGCAAGCGTGCATAGCTGACGGCTACCCGCTTGGCGGCTTCATCTGGCGTCACATCCGAACCGACCCTACACGCCCGGTCGTCATCATCAACGCCGCCACCTCCGTGCGCTGCCGCCACTATTCACGCTTCGCCGACTATTTGT
>NZ_JAKNRV010000299.1:0-6533 GCF_023072625.1 Pseudomonas emilianonis | reverse complement strand
CCCTCCCACGTCACCCGCACCGCCAGCTCCCAGCCCTGCTCACGCCGAGCCAGCACGGCGGCGCGCACCTCCTCGTTGAGGGCTTGCTTGCCGTGGAGGATCAACAGGGCTTTGTGGGCGGTCATGGGGGAACTCTCCTGGGGTCAAAGGTACTTGAAGGATGTTGACCTTTGAGGAGATGAAAAAAGCCATCGGGTTTGGAATTTAATTGGCAGCGGGCAACATCAAGCGCCTACCGTTGGGATAGGTATAAACCTGCCAGGCCGCAATCAGCTTTTGTGCAACTTGCTCATCAACTGCGCCTCAGCCTGGGTCAACCCACACGACTGCGTCAGTTCATCCACGGTCGCGCCCATGCCCACCAGCTTCGCCGCCTGGGCAAAAGACAGGTTCGCTGGATCACGCTGCTCCAACTGCTCCAACTTATCCGGCATGGGTGCGAGGATCGCGCGCAATTCATGCACCTCATCCCCGACCCGCACCGCACTTTGCTGGAAGTGATCAACGCGCTTGGCCAACTCGACCACGCGCCGATCACGCACGGCGTCGCGTTCGGCCTGTTGCGCCACCCACTCGCGTTGCTGGCGCACTGAGCGCAGCAAAAACGCCAATGTCCCGGCCCATAACAGGGCGAGGACGATCACCGCTGCTTCAAGGAACAATCAGATGCTCTCCAGATCCGACCATTCTTCTTCGCTCATCATCTTGTCCAGCTCGACCAGAATCAGCAGTTCGCCGTTCTTGTTGCAGACGCCCTGGATGAACTTGGCCGACTCTTCGTTACCCACGTTCGGCGCGGTTTCCACTTCCGATTGGCGCAGGTAAACCACTTCGGCCACGCTGTCGACCATGATCCCGACCACTTGCTTGTCGGCCTCGATGATGACGATACGGGTGTTGTCGTTGACTTCGGTCGGTATCAGACCGAAACGCTGGCGGGTGTCGATCACGGTCACCACGTTGCCGCGCAGGTTGATGATGCCCAGCACGTAGCTTGGCGCACCCGGAACCGGAGCGATTTCGGTGTAGCGCAGCACTTCCTGCACGCGCATGACGTTGATGCCGTAGGACTCGTTGTCCAGTTTGAAGGTAACCCATTGCAGGATCGGATCATCCAAACCTTGTGCGGACGCTGACTTATTCATACCCCTGACCCCTTGAAATGCCGTTGGACACGGCGTGTGTGCTTCTTCGCTGTGGCCGCACAACCGTGCGGCCGATCTTGTTCAATTAACTGCGTTGCTGGCCCGGCATCGACTTGACGGCGCCGCTGGCGATCAGCTCGGCCAGTTCGGCGACGTCGAGCAACGCGCACATGTGTTCGATCACGGTGCCCGCCAACCAGGGGCGCTGGCCCCGGTGGCTGCGCCATTTGATTTCATTCGGGTCCAGGCGCAACGAGCGGCTGACTTGATGCACCGCCAGCCCCCACTCGTAGCCCTGCACCGAGATCACGTATTGCAAGCCCTGGCGGAAGTCATCGCGGTAGCGATCGGGCATCACCCAGCGCGCGGTGTCCAGCACCTTGAGGTTGCCGGCCTGGCTGGGCAGGATGCCGAGGAACCACTCCGGTTGCCCAAACAGCGGCGTCAACTCCTGACCTTCCAGCGAGTAGATCGAGCCCAGGCACACCAGCGGCACTGCCAGGGTCAACCCGGCGACGTCAAACAGCAGGCATTCGAACGGCTCTGCGGCCCACGCCGGACGGCCGTCACCGGTGACCGGCGGCGGTGTGATACTCGGCGGCATGTGAATTTCAACCACCGGTTCGACCACCACAGGCGCAACCACAACAGGTGCAATCGTCGGTACCACAACCTGCGCATCCCGCGCCTGTTCTTCCAGCACCGCCAACTGGAATTCATCCAGTGTGCTTGGCGCTTCGACGACGGGTTCAAGAGCCAGGATCGGTTCCGGCAGGTCTTCGGCGGTCGCTTCCTGCAGCAAGGCATCCAGGTAGGATTCCAGTGCCAGTTGCGGCCGGGTCTTGACCTTGAGTTCGACGGGACGGTTCATCACGCCACCTGCGCCACAAGTTGTTGCGACAGCAGGTGCTTGAGCAGCGCGCGGTACGCCAGCACGCCGCGACTTTTACCGTCGAACTGCGAAGGGGTCAGGCCCGCACGGCTGGCGTCGCGCAGGCGCGTGTCCACCGGAATGTAGCCTTCCCAGATGGTGTCCGGGTAGGCATCGCGCAGTACGCGCAAGGTGCCGAGGGACGCCTGGGTGCGGCGGTCGAACAACGTCGGCACGATGCTGAACGGCAGCGCCTGTTTGCGTGAGCGATTGATCATCGCCAGGGTGCTGACCATACGCTCCAGGCCTTTGACCGCCAGGTGCTCGGTCTGTACCGGGATCACCAATTGCTGGCTGGCCGCCAAGGCGTTGACCATCAGCACACCGAGCAACGGAGGGCTGTCGATGATGGCGTAGTCGAATTCCTGCCACAGCTGCGCCAGGGTCTTGGCGATCACCAGGCCCAGGCCGCTCTGCCCCGGCGACTGGCGCTCAAGGGTGGCCAGGGCGGTACTCGACGGCAGCAGGGAAATGCTTTCATTGCTGGTGGGCAGCAGCAGTTGCCCGGGCAGATCGCTCGGCACGTTGCCCTTGTGCAGGAACAAGTCATAGCTGCTGTGCTCCAGCGCGTCCGGGTCGTAGCCGAAATAGCTGGTCATCGAGCCGTGGGGGTCCAGGTCGACCACGACCACGCGCTTGCCCGCATCAGCCAGCAAGCCGGCTAAGGCGATGGAGGTGGTGGTCTTGCCGACTCCACCTTTTTGATTGGCAACTGCCCAGACTCTCATTCGGTTGGTTCCTCCCGGTGGGCACAGGCGCGACCGAGACAGTGCATAAGTTATTGAGCCGGTGACGGAGAATTGACGGAGCTTTGCCGTACCGGCGGCTTTGCAGAGGCCGGTGCAGTTTGTGTGCCAGCCCGCTTCAATGCTGCGTCCGGGCTCGCATTTGCCGTGCCGGTGCCGGTCAGGCTGCGGCGTACATCCAGGTTGCGCGAGACCACCAGCACCACCCGGCGGTTGCGGGCGCGGCCTTCGACCGTGGCGTTATTCGCCACCGGCTGGAACTCGCCGTAGCCGACCGACGCCAGGCGACTGGGGTTCACACCCTGCATCGCGAGCATACGCACGATGCTCGCCGCCCGGGCCGACGACAGCTCCCAGTTGGTCGGGTACTGCGCGGTACTGATCGGGATATTGTCGGTAAAGCCTTCCACGTGGATCGGGTTTTCAAACGGTTTGAGGATCGCCGCCACCTTGTCGATGATGGTGAACGCCTGGTCGCTGGGCATGGCATCGGCGCTGGCAAACAGCAGGCTCGAATTGAGCTCGATCTCCACCCACAACTCATTGCCGCGCACGGTCATCTGGTTGGAGCTGATCAGGTCGCCAAACGCGGCGCTGATATCGTCGGCGATGCTTTTCAGCGGATCGCCGGTGCCGCCCATGCCGGCTGAGGTCTCATCGCTGTCGTTGACCAGCGGCTTGGCCGGGGTCACGGTCTTGGGCCGCTCTTCGCCGATAGGGATCGGCTTGAGCGAACGGTCGGCGTCGTTGAACACGCCGATCAGGGCTTGGGAAATGACTTTGTACTTGCCTTCGTTGATCGACGAGATGGAGTACATCACCACGAAAAACGCAAACAGCAAGGTGATGAAGTCCGCGTAGGACACCAGCCAGCGTTCATGGTTGACGTGTTCTTCAGGCTCGCGACGGCGACGGCTCACAACCAATACCTCCCATCAGTCCATGAAGCCCTGGAGCTTCAATTCGATGGAGCGCGGGTTCTCGCCCTCGGCAATCGACAGGATGCCTTCGAGCAGCATTTCACGGTAACGCGACTGGCGCGTGGCAATCGACTTGAGCTTGCTGGCGACCGGCAACAACACCAGGTTGGCACTCGCCACACCGTAGATGGTGGCGACAAACGCCACAGCAATGCCGCTGCCCAATTGCGACGGATCGGCCAGGTTGCCCATCACGTGGATCAGGCCCATCACCGCACCGATGATGCCGATGGTCGGCGCGTAGCCGCCCATGCTTTCAAAGACTTTGGCGGCATTGATATCGCGGCTTTCCTGGGTGTAGAAATCCACTTCCAGGATGCTGCGAATCGCCTCCGGCTCGGCGCCGTCCACCAGCAATTGCAGGCCTTTGCGCGCGTAGCTGTCGGGCTCGGCGTCGGCCACGCCTTCCAGGCCCAGCAGGCCTTCCTTGCGTGCGGTGAGGCTCCAGTTGACCACGCGGTCGATACCACCGGCCAGGTCGACACGCGGCGGGAAAATGATCCAGATCAGGATTTGCATGGCGCGTTTGAACGAACTCATGGGCGACTGCAGCAACGCCGCGCCCACGGTGCCACCGATCACGATCAGCGCCGCCGGGCCGTTGGCCAGAGCACCGAGGTGCCCGCCTTCGAGGTAGTTGCCGCCGATGATCGCGACAAACGCCATGGTGATGCCGATCAGGCTCAGTACATCCATCAGAGGCAGGCCTCCACCAAATGCTTGCCGATATCGTCCAGGCTGTAGACGGCGTCGGCCAGGTCAGCCTTGACGATAGCCATCGGCATGCCATAGATCACGCAACTGGCTTCGTCCTGGGCCCAGATTGCACTGCCGCCCTGTTTGAGCAGGCGCGCGCCTTCACGACCGTCGGCGCCCATGCCGGTGAGCACCACCGCCAGAACTTTGTCGCCGTAGGACTTGGCTGCCGAACCGAAGGTGATATCCACGCAGGGCTTGTAGTTGAGGCGCTCATCGCCTGGCAGGATTTTGATCGCACCACGGCCATCGACCATCATCTGCTTGCCCCCAGGGGCCAGCAACGCCAGGCCTGGACGCAGAATGTCGCCATCCTCGGCTTCCTTGACGCTGATGCGGCACAGCTTGTCCAGGCGCTCGGCAAAGGCCTTGATGCACACCGGCGTGGGCATGAGCGTGGGGCCGGCGTTGGCCGAGCGCAATATCAGCGCGCTATGGGGTGAGGCATGAAGAGCCCGGAACAGGTGATTGCCGAGGTCTTCGGCCTGTACGAGCAGCACGGCACGGAGGATTACATCGGCGAGGCGATATCGCAGCTCGAACACATGTCCCAGGCCGCGCAGTGGGCCATGGCCGAAGGCTTCGACGATGAAGTGGTGCTGGCGGCGTTTTTCCACGATATCGGCCATCTCTGCGGCCAGGGCGGGGCGAACATGGGTGGCTATGGCGTGGTCAGCCATGAGCGGCTGGGCGCCGATTACCTGCGCCGCGCCGGTTTCAGCGAGCGCCTGGCCAGGCTGGTGGAGTATCACGTCCAGGCCAAGCGCTACCTGACCTTCAGCCAGCCGGACTACTACGCCCGGTTGAGCGAAGCCAGCCGCCGCACGCTGGCCTATCAAGGTGGGGTGATGACGCCTGACGAAGCGCGGGCTTTCGAGCAAGACCCGCTCTATGCGATCAGCCTGCGTCTGCGTCACTGGGACGAACAGGCCAAGCAACCACACGTGCCGGTGCTCGATCTGCAAGCACTCAAGGCCAAGGCCGCACGGCTACTGGCCGCGTAGACGGGCCTTACGCCAAACGCAGATGCGCCGCCTAGAGCCTGGGTGCTCGGATCACTAAGGTGCTTGCTTCTTCAATCTAAGGAGCAACGCTGATGCGCTACTTGAAAGTGACGGCCCAGGACATGAGCGGCAATGGTCATGCGGACACGGTCATCCTGCACTTCTATGAGCAGCGGGCTGGCTGTCCCGATGAACTGATCCACGAGATCTTTGCGGTGGACATGAGCGCGGATGGCAAGGTCGACCTGCAATGGGCGGACGACCTGAGCCCGGCCACCCGGCCCGGCATGCTGGAAAAACACCGGGTGGACAGCTTCGCCGAC
Organism: Pseudomonas emilianonis; assembly: GCF_023072625.1. Lineage (NCBI taxonomy): Bacteria > Pseudomonadati > Pseudomonadota > Gammaproteobacteria > Pseudomonadales > Pseudomonadaceae > Pseudomonas > Pseudomonas emilianonis. The sequence continues at coordinate 648 of NZ_JAKNRV010000299.1, read as the reverse complement.
AGCTTTTTGAAGTTGAACTGGTTCAATCGGCGCAGCCACTGGCAGCGCACGCTGACGATGTACGTCGATCATTACGGCAAAACAGGCACACCCAACGCGGTCAAGCTGGACTTCCATGAGCGCACCGCGACGCAGTGCAAGGGTTCGCTGATCTACAAGGCGGCCGCCTATGACGGCGATGGCGACGGGGTGCTGGAGTCGTTTACCAACAGTGACATCGACCGCGACGGTATCGCGGACAAGGCCGATAAAGAGTTGATCCGCACGTTTTGTACGACCTTTCTGGGTTTTGAGTGGTACGCACACTAATAAGCGCGGTCACGCTTCGTCGAGCCGGGCGGCCAAGGCTTCGACCTGTTCCTGGCGCTCGGCCTGGCTCAATTTGGCGTGGGGGTTGAGGGACGACCATTGCGGATGGGCGCGGGCCTTGTGCAGGGCATCGGGCAGCTTGCCTTCGCGCCAGGTCTTGTCCTGGGGCGTGTCGACCTTGATGCTGTGTATCGCCGCATGACCGCGCAGGTTCAGGGCTTTGAGCAATTGGCGTTGGCGCAGGGCCAGCAGACGCAGCACGCTGTCGTCGACGGTCAGCTCGCGCTGGCCCTTGATCTTGCCCAGCAGGCGGCTGCCATAGCTGCGCGCGGTTTGCAG
>NZ_JAKNRV010000298.1:0-6540 GCF_023072625.1 Pseudomonas emilianonis | reverse complement strand
CCTTGAGTAAGCTGCCCAGCGGTACGCCGGTCCAGTCAGCGACGACTTCGGCCACACTGCGCGCATCGACGTCGAGGGACAGAAGTGGCTGGTTGCCCTGGGCGTTGCTCAGTTGTTGTTGCAATTGGTGGTGCTGGAAGCGATGAAGATGGAGCACAGCATCCGCGCGCCCCAGGCCGGCGTGGTCAAGGCATTGTTCTGCCAGGAAGGCGAAATGGTTGCCGAAGGTTGCGCGCTGGTGGAGCTTGAAACAGCGGACTAGAACTTCGCCGAGGCCTGCACGACGACGCCAAGGATGCGGCAATCGTCGCTGAACAGCCGCTTGGGGTAAGTCGGATTGAGCGGCACCAGGTACAGCTGGCCGCTCTCTTCGCGCAATTGGCGGAAGGTCGCCTGCGTGCTGTGCGCACACTGCGCGACCACCAGCTTGCCGGGTTCGGCGTCGATGGCCGGGTCCACCAGGATGATCATGCCGTCACCGATGCTCAGGCCACTGGGCGCGGTCATGGCATCGCCGACCACGGGCAGCCAGTAAGCCTCGCCCTGGGCGTGATAATCCGTCAGTTCGAAGCGTGCCGCGCCGTAGGCCGGGCGCTCTTCGCGAAGTTCGCACACACCTTTCCAGTCACTGACCGGGTAGCGAAAATACGGATTGTAATGTTGTAGCCCGGCCGGCTGTGCATCGGTCTTCTGGCGAATATCCAGCGCAACTTCCAGGTCGCCTAGCCCCAGTTCCTCCAGCACCCGGTTCATGTCCGCCAGGCTTGGCACCCGGCGCTTGTTCAGCCAATGCCCCACACCGCCCTGGGACATGCCCAGGCGTTCGGCCAGTTCATCCTGCGTGACCTTGCGGTCTTTCATGTTGGCCCTGACCAACGCTATCCAGTTATCCATGGGGCCTGACAATACGTTGCGTATTTTTCAGGGCAATAAACAGTTTGTAGTAATCCATAAAACGACATAAATACGATACGTACTATTATCGGGCATCAGCGTTTCGACACCCTACCCGAGTACCGACCTATGACGACAAGCCCCTATCGCCTGCCCGGCGAACCCGAATCCCATGAACTGCTCGACATGCGCAGCAGCGGCGCCGCTCAACGTGCGCTGGACTATTATTTGAAAGAAGATATGTGCGACTCAGCCCCGAATGACGCCTTCTTCAGCATCAAGCCCGGCATCAGCCCGGAGGAAGCTCTGGTGCATGCTTCGGACCTGTTGCGCAGCGCGGCCGCCACGGCCTACGAATCGGCGAGCAGCCATCAAGGCAACCAGCGGGACCTGGCATTTTCAGTGGTGTATTTGATTGATATGGCGAAGGCGATGGTGGAGCGATCGTTGCAGGCGCCGCAGGCTCAGGACAATCCATGAGCCACGCGAAAGAAAAATATTTCTATCCCTCGGATAAAAACATTTGACTTGCAAATGATAATGATTATTATTGGACCCAGCTGATCGCGAGATCAGTCGATAGACCAAGGGACCTTAGGTCGGACTCTTGGAATATCTCCTCATCAGGCTAATCACGGTTTTTGACCCGGCTCTTTGGCCGGGTCTTTTTTTTGCCAGTTTTCCTGGCATGGCTTCAGGCTAATGAAGACTGTGTGTTGCTTGATGGCGCCGATGATAGCAAAAGACCATCGTCGAAAGAAAGCCGGGCGACCGCTCTAGCTCAGATCTTTGCGAAATAGCGCTTGAGAATCAATCTCATAGACCCTAAGCTGCAGCGGCGTCAAGGATGACGCCCCCCTCCTCTCGCAACAATTTTGCATCCGGATTTTGCCCAACCTCTGTGTAAGATAACCGCCACAACACTCATACTCAGGCAACCAGACTATGACCGTGGCCTTGACCTCCATCAAGATAAGCACCGACTTCGACAGCGGCAACATCCAAGTCCTGGATGCCAGCGATGCCTATCACTTGTTGCTGGCAATCAAACCCGATACCCGCAGTCACCATTTCCAATGGTTCCACTTCAAGGCCGAAGGCATGCATGTGGGCCACACCCACACCTTCCGCCTGAGCAACGCCGGGCAATCGTCCTATAAACACGCCTGGAGCGGCTATAACGCCGTGGCGTCGTATGACCATGTCACTTGGTTCCGGGTGCCTACGCGCTTCGACGGCGAAACCCTGCACATCAGCCTCGAAACCCGCGAGAAGCATGCCTGGTTTGCCTACTTCGAACCCTACAGCCGCGAGCGCCACGACGGGCTCATCGACCAGGCGCTGAACCACGCGGGCACCCAGTTGCTGGCCACCGGTAAAAGTGTCGAAGGCCGCGATATCCAATTGTTGCGCCGTGGCAAAGGTGGCGTAGGTCGGCGCAAGGTGTGGATCATCGCCCAGCAGCATCCCGGCGAGCACATGGCCGAATGGTTTATGGAAGGCATCATCGAACGCCTGCAGCAGGACGGTGACGCCGAGCTGAAAAAGCTGTTGGCCGTCGCCGACCTGTACCTGGTGCCGAACATGAACCCCGACGGCGCCTTCCACGGCCACCTGCGCACCAACGCCATGGGCCAGGACCTCAATCGCGCCTGGCAGAACGCCAGCCAGGAGATCAGCCCGGAGGTGTTGTTCGTCCAGGAGCACATGGAAAAGTATGGCGTCGACCTGTTCCTCGATATCCACGGTGACGAGGAAATCCCCTACGTATTCGCCGCCGCTTGCGAAGGCAACCCCAGCTACACCCCGCGCATCGAAGGCCTGGAAAAACACTTCCGCAGCCACCTGAGCGCCTTGACCCGTGACTTCCAGACTACCCACGGCTACACCCGCGACCTACCGGGCGAAGCCAATATGACCCTGGCCTGCAATGCCGTCGGGGAGAAATACGACTGCCTGTCGCTGACCCTGGAGATGCCCTTCAAGGACAACGACGACGCGCCCAACCCGCACACCGGCTGGTCGGGCAAACGGTCGATGCAGTTGGGCAAGGATGTGTTGAGCAGCGTGGCCGATATCGTCAGCCTGTTGCGCTGAATGCGGCGAGCGTACTCGCCACAACCATCGAGCGCGGGCCTCAGTCCTGGGGGCCCGTCATGCTCCGCAGCACGCCGTCACGGCGAATCAACCCATGGAACAGCGCCGCCGCCAGGTGCAACAGCACCGTGAGAAACAGCACGTAGGCAAGATAACCATGGGCCTTGCGCAGCACCGCGAACAACGGCGCGTTGGCCGCCACCAACGCCGGCAGTTGCACCGAACGGCTGAGCATCACCGGGTCGCCCGCCGCCGAAATCATCGCCCAACCGAGCAGCGGCAACACCAGCATCAACGCATATAGCACCAGATGGGACGCCTTGGCCGCCAAGGCTTGCCACAGCGGCAAGTCGGCGGGCAACGGCGGTTGGCGCGTAGAAAAACGCACCACCAAGCGCACGATCACCAACGCCAGGATCGCGATGCCCAGCGGCTTGTGCAGGTGAATCAACCATTCATGGCGTTCGGAAACCGACGCTGCCAGGCCCGCGCCGATAAACAGCATGGCGATGATCATCAGCGCCATCAGCCAGTGCAGCAAGCGCGCCAGCGGGGCGAAAAACCGTGGTTGGGCATTCATGGCTTCGACTCCTGAGGGCTGCGGTGCAACGGGCTGACTTCTGCGGCGCGACGCAGGTAAGAACTGGCGTAGGCGGCCGAACGCGCGACCAGCAACGGGTCATTCGAGGCTTCGATGCCGCTCGGCAGAATCAGCGGATCGAAGTTGATGTCGCGGCAATCGCCGTCTGCTTGCGCTTGGCTGCTTTGCAGCACCAGGGTGCCGGCGTTCAGCACGGTGTGCTCGCCGACCCAGGGTTTGCTTGCATCGTCGAGCGGGTCGCCGGGGTTGGCCAGGGTCAGGTTCAACTGCCAACGCAGCGGTCCTGAAGCCAGGCGTTGCACCAGATCTTTTTCCAGGAAATCACTGCCGGCTGGCGCGGTATCGCCCGCAGCATCCAGGCTCTGCGGGACAACCCCCCAGCGCACGGCCTGGCGCGTGCCATCGACGCCCACCAGGTAAAACGCATGGATACCGTTATAGGTTTCAGTCGCATAGCTGGCGGATGGCTTGGCCGTCTTGACCCACGCCAGGAACGGCGCGGCCTCGGGATGGGCCGCAAAGAACGCTGGCATATTCGCCGGGTTCGGCTTGCCGGTGGCCGGGTCGGGCGCGCCGGCCTTGAGCATTTGGTAGAACGCCTCGGGGGTGCCCACCGGGAATACCGGCATGCTGTTCATCCCCGTGCGCCACTGCTGGCCGTTGGCCTGGCTGAATTGCACGGCAAAACTGCGGATGGGCACGCTGCTGTCCGGCGCGTAGGGATTACCGCTGGGCAAGGCAAAACGGCCGATCAGCGGGGTCTTGGCCGCGTTGAATACCTGAGCACTCGAATAGGCTCGCGCTTCGCTGCTGCTCTCGAAATACCCGGCGACACACACACCCTTGGCGTGGTTGCGGCGGAACCCCGGGTGTACGCCGTTATTGGTTTCCAGGGCATTGACCAGGGTTTTGGGCTGCAGGCGTTGTGGGTCGAAGGTGCCGTTGACGTAGGCAAACGCCCCGGCGACAACCGCCACCACGCCACCGATACACGCCAGCCTGAGCACCAGGCTGGCCATACCGAGTGGCGGACGGGGCGGTGATGAGTGATCTACCATGAAAGCTCCAGGGCACGTGGCCAGGGGGGAATTGAGCTATGAGACGAATCCCATGTAGGTTTATTCCCCCTCCGCTGTAGTTTTTTTCAGAGTAGCCCCAGCGCCGGGTCCTGCGCCCTCCTAGACCTGATTAAACACGGCCGCTCGCTTGTCGAGAAACGCCCGCATGCCCTCCTGCTGATCAGGCGTGGCGAACAGGCTGTGGAACAGCCGGCGTTCCAGCCGCACGCCCTCGTGCAAGCCGAGCTGCAGGGATTGCTCGACCGCTTCACGCGCCGCCCGCGTGGCCAGTCGAGAAAAACCGGCGATTTGCGCGGCCACCGCCAGCGTCTGCTCTAGCAAGGTTGCCGCCGGATAGACACGCGACACCAGCCCGGCCTGTTCAGCCTCCTGAGCGCTCATCGGCCGCCCGGTAAGCACCAGGTCCATGGTCTTGGCCTTGCCGATCAAGCCCGCCAGACGCTGGGTCGCCCCCATGCCCGGCATCACGCCGAGCTTGATCTCCGGCTGGGCAAAGGTGGCGGTATCGGCGGCGAAAATCATGTCGCACATCAGCGCCAGCTCACAGCCGCCACCGAAGGCGTAACCGTTGACGGCGGCAATGGTCGGCGTGCGCAGGCGGCTAAACGCCTCCCAGCCGACGAAGTAATCCTCGTTGAGCATGTCCAGATAGGACTTGCCACTCATCTCCTTGATATCGGCTCCGGCGGCGAAATACTCCGCTGCGCCGGTGATGACAAAACACCCGACCTCGGGGTCTTGGTCGAGGGCCTCCAGACAGGAAACCAGCTGCGTCATCAACGCCGAGTTCAGCGCATTCTTGACATGGGGACGGTTGAGCCTGGCCAGGACCACCCGGCCATGACGCTCGATCACTACATTCATAGGCACCTCCAGTGATTGATATCGTTGAATGAACACGCGCTTTTCAGGAATCCCAGATCGCGCCATAGGCGGGTATTCCCCGGGCTTCCAGTTCTTGCACCACCTGTCGCGTCAGACGCTGGTTGGCGATACAGATCACAGCCTCCGCGCCAAAGGCTTGCACCGCGCCGTAGGCCAACTGCACCAGGTCAGGTTTGCCGCGCGCATCGGTGTCCCAGATCAACGCGCCGGGCTGGGCGCGCAGGATCTCGTCGACCCATTCGTCGCCGTAGGTCTTTCTCGGGCTGCGGGTCGACCAGATCAGCTGGATCGGCAGCCGCGCCGCGAGTAAATGCGGCATGACCGGACCGATCCCGCTGCCGGTAGCGACGTACACCACCGACTTGAACAGGGTTTCCACATTGGCCACGCCGGCAGTGGTGATGCCCTTGACCCATACATGGCTCGGCAAGTCCTCGATAAACCGCCCCGTCCAATCCCCGGCGCGGGAGATGGTCAGCCGAAACCCGGCCTGGCCCGGCGTGGGGATGTTGGCAAAGGAGTGCCACTCCAGCAGCGGATGCCGGCTGATCGCGGTCGACGAACCGGCGAAAGGCGTGGTGTGGGTAAAACGCGTAATCACCGCATGCCCGGAAGGCCGCGTGTGTTCAACGGCAACCTTGCGCAGCCGCAGCCAGGGCAGCGCGATGCTCAGCGTCAACAGCACCAGCATCCAGAACGCGCCACTGTGCAACAGGCTCGCAAAGCTATCGACGGACGCCTGCAACGTCAGCCCCCAAAACAACAGCAACGCGCCCCACCCCGCAAACCGATGAACCCGCTCGAAGCCATTGTGAAATCGCCCCCGAATGCGCGGTTGAGCCATGACCACCATCAACAGCAACACGCCGAGCAACATAGCCCCGAGCCACAACCCGGCGAGCGAAACGCTGCCCGGCTGCTGCAGATAGCCCGTGGCCCGCACACCGACCCACCCCGCGAACCAACCCGTGGCCGCCAGGGCCG